>CALPWM020000026.1 GCA_943327275.2 Chitinophaga pinensis | reverse complement strand
TAGGCTTTTAATTCCGCCAATTTGTCTGTTAATCTTTTTGGAAATTGATTGTCCTGATAAAGGGTTTCAATCAAGCCGCTTGCATCATCTTCATTTCCCAATTCCAACTGGGTCCTGATGATCCAAAGCAGGGCATCATTCCTGACCAACCTGTGAGGCGTAAATTTATTTTCCTTTGAAGCGATATTGAAAATATTTCCATTTGTATTGATGTTGGAACCGATTGATTTTTCAAATCCAATCTCATCTTTGCTACGGGGTTGGAAATTGTAGTTGATGTATTGGAATACATCGTACGCAGAGTCAAACTTCTTTTGGTAGAAATAGGATTGGCCCATCAGTAAATAAAGGTCGTCTACCCAATCATTTCTGAGGTCATGCAGCAATATGCCATTGTTGACTTTGATCACAACAGAGTCTAATTCTTGTTGCTGTTGTGCCGTTTGATCGAGGCTATAATTGAAAAATGGAATCAATGCGGTGAAGGTGTCCTTGTTGGCTTGTTTAGCTGACACAATGACCTTGGATAGCTTTAGGTTGGCATTGAAATGGAAATTGTAGTGTGATACAATGTTCTCCTTCAATTTTTTGATGGGATTGATTTTTTTATCAGGGGTCAGCTCCGATGCCAACTTTCTGTTTTCATAGGCTTTGGGCTTTACAAGATCATAGGTGATGTTTCCTTGTGCCAGAAGACCCATTGCCATCAACACGCCTACTAATACCATCAATGGCTTCGAAGACTGAAGAAGCATATGTTGTAGAGCATGTTTCAAGGAATGTAAAAATACATCTAATCCTGCATTTTTAAAGGCCCTGTTTTGCTAATTAACAGTAACTTTACAGCCTGATTTTATCAATTTTTTCCAATGGCAGAACAGTCCACAAACCAGAGCAGGTTCAAAAGATTGACCAACAAGTATAGGCTGGTGGTAATGAATGACCATACTTATGAGGAGATTGTTACTTTTAAGCTGACCCGGCTGAGTGTATACATTGTTTCTTGCTTTGTTTTTGTGATGTTGGTTGCCCTTACAACTGCTTTGATCAGTTTTACTCCTTTGAAATATTATGTGCCTGGCTATGGAAGCCAGTCAGAAAGAAGAGAGCTGACAAAACTCAAGTTGCGTGCTGATTCATTGGAAAAGCAGATGCTTTACAGGGAAGCCTATTGGGAAAATGTCAGGAATGTGCTTTCGGGCAAGGCAGAATTGATTTTGGACACCGCAGTCATTGCCATCCCCGAATTGGAGGAGATTAAGGATTGATATGGCCTCTATTCCTCCCATAAAAAAACCGACGGACGGATCATGGATGAAGTACATGGGCCTTGGCGCACAGTTTTTTGGATCCATCCTCATTGCACTTGTTATAGGTTGGAAGCTTGACCCATTGGTAGGCTTTGCCTCTCCTGTATTGATCTGGATACTTCCCCTTTTGGCGGTGGTTTTTAACCTGGTGAAGATCATAGTCGAAACAAATAAAAAGGACACATGAACTTGAGAAAAGCCCTCAGACCTATTTTGATTTTTTTTGCAGCCGTGAATATTCTGGCTGCTTCTCTCTATTCAACCCTAAAAAACATGGGCCTTGATACGGACGTTTTTTTGGTTGGTAATCTTTTCATTTGCATACTTACCCTGGTATCATTTTGGATGATGCACAACGGGCTTCGATCAAAGTCTACTGCAGGTTTCATGTCATCAGTCTATGGTTCATTCATTATCAAATTGGTACTGGCTGCCTTGGTTGTAGTTGCTTATGCACAATGGAAAGGCAATGCCATGAACACCCCAGCGCTGCTCTCTAGCATGTTCATTTATCTGGTCTATACCTATTTTGAAGTGAAGGGGCTGCTTGCCTTGGTCAAAAAAGATTGATCATGTCAAAGAATGAAGCACCATTGGTTTCATTGGCCAGTTTTCTTCCACCCGGCTCATTTCCCCTGGTGGAACCTTTCTTGTTGCATTACAAGGTACACCTGACGATTACACGATCCCGACAATCTGTATTGGGCGATTATCGGAATGCCCATGCTGATAAGGCACACAGAATCACTGTTAATGGAAACCTCAATTCTTATGCGTTTTTAATAACCCTTCTGCATGAGTTGGCCCACCTCATCACTTTCATGCGCTTTGGACACAAAGTGGCATCACATGGCCAAGAGTGGAAGGGTCAATTTGCTGATCTGCTGAAACAGTTTTTACAGTCCAGGCTTTTCCCTGAAGATATTTCCAATCAATTGTCCATCTCATTAAGAAATCCTGCAGCCAGTTCCTGTGCCGATGATGCACTGATGCGGATTTTGAGAAAGTATGATCCGGTAAAAGAAGGACACTGTCTGGTTGAAGAACTGCCTGTCGGCTCACTTTTTATGATCAAGAACAACAGGATATTCAGGAGAGAGGAGAAAGTCAGGAAACGCATCAAGGCTGTGGAACTGACAACAGGAAAAGTTTATTTGTTCAGTCCTGTCTATGAAGTGAAGCTGCATGCCTGATCAGAGGGATTTCAGCATCCATACAGAACAGCCAAAATGACCTGTGTCGCCCAAGGGTTTGTCAAGGTATTCGAATCCGAATTTTTCATACACCGATATCGCTTTTTTTAGCTCAGGCAGGGTTTCAATGTACATAGAAATAAATCCGCTTTCCTTGGCCTTGCTCATGCATTTGTTCATCAGGGTTGCACCTATACCCGTTCCCCTGGCCTCAGGAAGGAGATACATTTTCACCAGTTCACAGGTGCCTGCAGGCAAGCCAGGGCTGGGAAAAATCCCACCGCCACCAACTACATGGCCTTCCTGCTCAGCAATAAAATAGGCGGCCCCATTTTCTTGAAAAAGTTCAAAAAGATGGTCTGTCGTTTTATCGTAATAAACAGTTCCAGGTTTGTTGGCGCCGAATTCAGTAAGACAGAACCTGATGATGGTGGCAATCAATGGATTGTCTTCTGCGCTTATTGGCCGAATGCTAACTGAATTGGACATGCTGCAAAGATAGTTATAATGAGTTTCAGCAAAATATCACCCTTTCGATTGCCGATTGATCAACTTGTCCATCACATCAAGGTGTGGCAGTGTGATGATGGACATAAAAATGAAAACGGCAGGGAGTGGATCCATTTTCATTCCGGTGCCCTTCCAGATGAAGGCCATGAAAATAAATCCGAATGCTGCGAGAAAGGTCATGGGGAGTGCATTCTTCCACATGGTCAAGGGTTTAGCGGCCATCTCTTCTTTTGCCTCATGCAAAAACTTGAAAATGATTTCAAAGGATCTGATGGCGTGCCATCCCCCAAAATATAAAGCAAATGCAGGAAGCAAGGGAAGTTGTGAACAGAGAATGAGAATTGAAACGAGGTTAATGATGTACAGGTATGAAATGCTGATCTTATTTTTTCTATTGGAAATGGTTGCCATTGTGAAGAACAGGCTTATCACCCCGCTGAAATAATGGGTGCTGTAAGTTTTTAAATGCACCATGGTTGTTTGTGCAATTTCAGACCCTTTTGTAATGCGTAAAACAACTGAAGCTGTTTCCTCAAAATGAGACAATAGGATGAGCATGAGCACTAGACTTCCCCACAACAAACGGCTCAGGTTCCATTGCCAGGTTTCATCTGCATTCGATAGATCGGTTTCTCCAAAATGCCAGGCTGAAATAGCCAGAAAAATGATGAGGCTGATGCCCGGAAAAAAAATCCATGCAATAGCATACACCAGAATGGCAATTACATAGCGACCAAGAAAACGCTGAATGCTGAATGGATGGCCTTTGATGGTCTCTGTCGTTTTTGCGATGATATGATCCAATGCTCCATGAGGAATCCCCGTTGCCCCAATGATGATCGCGAAATAAAAGAGCTGAAATTTGACGGGGATCGAACCGGCATACCATTGCCATGCAACCATCATCATTCCGATGAGCGCATTGATCCATGTGATTTTGCTAAAACTGTTCAAAGACAACCAGCGTTTCATCCAGGAGGGGTTTAAAAAAGAGAAGGCCCATGTAAAACACAGGCCTTCTCTCAAAATATTGAAATCTTTTACTTAGACTCAGAACGGCTGAGTGCATAGATAACAAGACCAAATCCAATTTTATTTACAGCATCACCGATGTTGTAGATGATGTCCATGTTAAGACCACCAATTCCCAGTGCATCAGCAGTAACTCCGAACAATCCGCCTGGAGTTCCAACGATGTAACCAAGTGGATAGATAGCCCATCCTACCAATACGAACCAACCCAATGTTTTGTTGGCTTTTGCAACTGCAGGTGAAGCAGCAGTAGCCAGTTTGGCAACTTCTCCGAACCATACCAGGTATACAATGTAGAAATAAGCTGCACCGCTGATAACACCCCAAAGAACAGACTGGTCTCTGTAGATGGTTTCACCAAAGTAGCCTGTAACAAGCATAACTACTGAAGCGAAAATCAGTTTCCAAAGAAGTCCAGTTGTACCACCAGATTTCTTAGTAATCAGGTAGAACTCAACGCACATCAAAGGAACAGTCAACAACCAGTCAACATAACGGAAGAAGGTTGGAGATTCTCCGCCTGTTTCGAGGTTATAACCCCTCATGTAATAATAGTGAACTGCTGCAATGAAGGTAATCAATCCTGAAACGAGTACTGAAGTGCGCCATGCCTTGTCAGTGTTGTTCAATTCAAGGAAGAAGAAAACGGATGCTGCCATCATGGCCATCGTGCCTACGAAGAACGTGAAGGCAACATAATTGTCAGGCGCTACGGCCTCGAGGAAAAGTGGACTCATTGTGTATTGTTTTGGTTAAGAAATGACAAGCGTTGAAAAATCCGCACATTTCACATCCACAGTTTACTAAAACCACATTTCCAAAAAAAAGTTCAAAACTTTTTTAAGATTTTTTTTCGTTCAATGAATTTAGTATTTTTTTTAAACAAAACAAAAAAATATGGATGGATCATAAATTTTTTAAAATTTCTGATACCGTAGACTTGAAACTGGCATATTCGGGTGGAATCAGCCATGCAGTTTTGTTTTTTCATGGGTGCATCAAGATATGTATTGAATATTTTTATGGACAACATTCATTAGATTTAATGTTTCAACATTGCTTGCGGAGATGTTACTTACTGCTTCACAAACCCTTTGATGATCTTGTTGGATGGGGTAATATTTGAATGGGCTGCTGTCATCTCTCTCTAACAATAATACAAAACTGAGCATTTTCTGTTATTTGTTGAATTTTATTTACTTTTACACCTCGATTGCCCCAATTTTCCCAATAAAAATATCAAATGAGTATCAATTCATCTACTGAGCTGACAAAGTTCAATAACGAGGTGGGCATCAGATATCAACTCTACAACAGCCTCTTCACTTCTCTTCCATTTCACCGGATTGAGAAAACCGGCATCATGCTTTCTTTGCTTCAGTCCAACTGTGAAGAAGGATTCAAGAAAAAGATGAGCCCTGACCAGATATTGAAGGATTTTTTCGAGCGCCATACAACCTATGTTTCTGAGCAGCAGCAGCTTGACTTGTTATTCAGATTTGTGCAATATGTGGAGCGGCAGGTAGTGCTTTTTGATGCCTTGGAGGATGCTGCTTTCCCTCGTTTAAATGACATGAAAGGGCTGGGGACTTTAAAACATTTGGAAACAGAGGTTGAACAATACGGCAAGCAAGCACAGCTGCAGAAGAAATTAAAGGATTTTTGCGTTCGCCTTGTTTTGACTGCCCATCCAACGCAGTTTTATCCAGGATCTGTTTTGGGAATCATCAACGATATGTCAAAGGCCATTGCTGATAACAACCTGAACCAAATCAATATTTATTTGCAACAGCTTGGAAAAACGCCATTTTTCAAAAAGCAAAAACCCACGCCTTATGATGAGGCCGTGAGTTTAATCTGGTACCTCGAGAATGTATTTTATCCTGCAAGTGGAAGAATCGCATCTGCCATGCGCTCTCAGTTTTCAGATGCGTACGACCAGGAAAATCCTGTCATACGCATGGGTTTTTGGCCTGGGGGTGACCGGGATGGCAATCCGTTTGTTACCAGCGATATTACCTTAAAAGTGGCTGATGCCCTGCGGGGTAGCATCATCAAATGTTATTATCTTGATGTAAGGAAGCTTAGGAGGAGACTGACTTTTGAATGGGTAGAAGGTAAGCTGCAGGAGCTTGAAAAAAAGCTCTACAACAATATTTTCATTCCGGGTTACAAGGCAGATCTTAAAAAGGCTGAGGTACTGGATACGTTATATGAAATCAGAGAGTTGATTGTATTCAATCACAATGGCCTCTTCTTGAACATGGTGGATGGTCTCATCAACAGGGTCCATCTTTTTGGATTGCATTTTGCAACACTTGACATCCGTCAGGACAGCTCTGTCCACACGCGTGTGATTACAGAGATTTGCACGCTTTCAGGCAATGGAGATTACAATGCCATGGATGATGCAAAGAAAATTGATTGGCTTTCTTCACTCAGCGCTCCTATCACACTTGATGAATCGGTAACGCCCATCACCAAAGATACCATTGACTCCGTAAAGGCTGTCAAGCTCATCCAAGAGCAAAATGGCAAACCTGGATCAGATCGCTATATCATCAGCCAGTGCAACAGTGCGGTTGATATTCTGGAAGTATTTGCGCTGTTTGTTTTTGGTGGATGGAAAAGAGATGCCATTGCTGTTGATATCATACCCTTGTTTGAAACCATTGGAGATTTGAAAAATGCTGCAGATGTTATGCAGCTGTTGTATACTTTCCCACAATACCGTGATCACCTGAAACGCAGGGGGAACAGGCAAACCGTGATGCTTGGATTCAGCGATGGAACAAAAGACGGCGGATACCTGATGGCCAATTTTAGCATATTCAAGGCCAAGCAAGAGCTTTCTGCCATATCTGCCAAGTATGGCATTGATGTAGTCTTTTTTGATGGAAGGGGCGGTCCTCCGGCGAGGGGAGGAGGGAAGACCCACAAGTTTTATGCATCCATGGGAAGTGATATTTCCAACAAGGAAATTGAATTGACTGTTCAGGGGCAAACCGTGAGTTCCAATTTTGGTACGATTGATGCGGCGCAGTTCAATATTGAGCAGTTGCTCCATGCAGGTATTGGCAATGAATTGTTTTCAAATGGTGCCAGCACTTTCAGCCAAAATGAAATGCTCTTGATTGAACAATTGGCTGAAGAAAGTTTTCAGTCTTATACTGCTTTGAAGAATCATCCTTTTTTCCTTGACTATCTCTCTCATGCCAGTCCACTCCGTTTTTATGCTGAAACGAATATCGGTAGCAGGCCTGCTAAAAGAGGTGCAGGCGGGCAGCTATCCTTGCAAGACCTTCGGGCCATTCCTTTTGTAGGTGCATGGAGCCAAATGAAGCAAAATGTCACAGGATATTACGGCGTAGGAACGGGCCTGAAACGCATGGAAGAAAAAGGATTGATGCCAGAGCTCAAAGCCCTTTACCAGCGTTCTGCATTTTTCAGGACCTTGATTGATAACTGTGAGATGGCAATGAAAAAATGTTTCTTTCCGCTGACCGCTTTTTTGGCGAATCATCCCAAGTATGGTGAATTATGGAGAAGCATTGAAGGTGAATTTGAGTTGACAAAAAAATACATCCTCATGCTTTCTGGCAATACAGAACTTATGGCCAATTATCCAATAGAACAACTTTCAATTCAAACCCGTGAAAGGATTGTATTGCCCATCACCACCATCCAGCAATTTGCCATCACCAAAGTAAGGGAAATGGAAGAGAAAAACCTGCAGTCCGATTTGAGGCAGAGTTATGAAAAGCTGGTCATGCGTTGTTCTTTCGGTATCATCAACGCAGGAAGAAACTCTGCCTAGGATTTTTCCAGGGCAGATCGCTTCATTTCAGCCGCTTTGGTTTTTCCCAAGTACTGTTCAATGAGGTTGTGGATGATGTAAATCAGTGGCGTGCAAAGAATGGCAACAACAAACTTGTAGATATATCCGGTAAGCCCGATGGCGGTTACCCTTGGAAATGAAAATCCAAGTGAAAAATACAGGTAAATATAGGCCACGCAGAATGTGTCAATCAATTGGGAAATCAAGGTTGAAAGGGTTGCCCTCATCCAGATTCCTTTTTCTCCAGTGATGATCTTGATCTTTTTGAAGACAGATGCATCTGCCATTTGTCCTACTAAAAATGCGGTAAGTGAAGCAAAAATGATGCTCATTCCCTGGCCCAGTACCTGCGCATAACCGGCCTGCATGTTCGGCACTCCATTCTCTTTTTGTGACCCCATCCAATAATTGTCCGGAGCAAGATGAATGGCGCCATAAAAAACCAGAAATGAGAAGCCAATGATGGCTGCAGTAAGTATGGACAAGAACCTGACACCCCGAAAACCGTAGTATTCATTGATGATGTCTGTCATGATAAATACAATGGGCCATGTCAGGGTCCCTGCTGAAAGGGTAAATCCAAGTCCGGATTCTCCAAATAAAGTCAGGTTGGCAGGCGCCATGCCAAGTGTTTGCTCCAAAGAAAAAAGTTTGACGCCCACCACTTCTGCAATCAATGCATTTGCAACGAAAAAGCCGCCGAGGATCAGAAAAAGCCTGGTTGGTTTGTCTTTGATGATCGAGTGAATCATGTAGTAAGTGGTTTATTCGTTGATATGTTCGCGGTGAACCCTTTTTTCAATTTTTTCAAATAGCCAGGTAATCAATACCATGATGATGGTGATGGAAACGGGAATCAGGTAAAAATTACATCCAATCAGGATGCTGATGCCGCTGTTGGCCCAGATAAAAGCGGCAGTCGTTACACCGCTGACTTTTTGATCTGATTTTACAATGGCTCCTGCGCCAAGGAATCCAATGCCAGTTGCAATTTGGCCAATGATCCTTGATGGATCTACAGATGGATAGATTTCTGCCAGATGAAAACCGATAGATGCATAGATCGTGCAACCAACGCTGATCAGAATATTCGTTCTTATGCCTGCTGGCCTGTGCTTGATCTCCCTGCCATAACCAACGATGAATCCACAAAGCGTTGCCGTCAACACCTGTGGTAGCAGTCTTTCCAGCAGAAATGCATGTTCGGATGAAAAAAATTGCATAATTATTGATTTTGGCAGAGAAACTATAGTAGTTTGAAGGTAATGAAATACTTGGTTCAGTCTGAATACCTATTTCTCTTTACCTTTGTAAAAATTCTTTTATGAACATTTTTGTAGCCGGGCTTCCTTATGATCTTGATGATGCGGAATTGATGGAGATCTTTGAAAAGTTTGGAGAGGTGAAATCAGCGAAGGTAGCCATGGACAGGGAAACCGGTAAAAGCCGTGGTTTTGCATTTGTTGACATGCCTGTAAAGGAAGAAGCCATGGATGCCATTGAAAACCTCAATGACATTTCACTGGGTAAAAAACCTCTGGTGGTAAAGGCAGCTGAAGAAAGGCCTTCCGGTGGGGGAGGAGCCAATCGCAGGCCAAGTGGTGGTGGCGGTGGATATGACCGCGGTGGAGCAGGCGGAGGTGGATACGATCGTGGTCCAAGAAGATATTAGTTTTCAGTTTATCAATCTGCTGTATTCAATTATATTGCAGCATGAATACAATCAAAAAATCATTGGCAATGGCATTTCTGGCCATTGCCTCTTTTTTTTCTTCTGGTGCCCAGGATGTTCAGCTCATTCCATATCCTGAAAAGGTGGTTAAAGGCAAGGGTGATTTCATCATCAAACCCCAGACTGTTTTGGTGGTACCTGAGGCCTCTGCTTCAGTCCTGTCAGCCCTTTCACCGCTGAATGAAAAATTCGCCAAAGCTGCAGGTTTTCAGTTGAAGGTTGCCAAGCTTGCACCCAATTCCAATTTTATTGCTTTCGCGTTTGATCCACGGCTCACCAAACCAGGGGCCTATTCCATCAACGTACTTCCAGATAAAGTTTTGGTCAGCGCAAAAGATCTTTCCGGGCTATTCTATGCTATACAATCCTTGTTGCAGCTGCTTCCTCCTGCTATTGAAAGCAATCGACTGGTCTCCCGTCAGCAATGGGCAATGCCAGTTGTGGCCATACAGGATGCACCAGCATTTGAGTACAGAGGATTGATGATTGATGTGGCCAGGCATTTTCAGCCAATTTCATTCCTGAAAAAGTTGGTAGACCTGATGGCCATGCAGAAAATGAACAAACTGCACTTGCACCTGGTGGATGACCAGGGCTGGAGAATTGAGATCAAAAAATATCCCAAGTTGACTGAAGTGGGCGGGAGAAGAAATGGTACCCTGGTGGACAAGTATCCAGGCAAAGGCAATGACAACAAGCCTTACGAAGGATTCTATACCCAGGCAGAAATCAAAGAGCTGGTGGCTTATGCATCAAAAAAATTCATCACCATTATCCCTGAAATAGAATTGCCTGGCCATAGCAGTGCCGCCATAGCAGCCTATCCTGCCCTGAGTTGTTTTCCTGATGAGACTACTGTTGCCAGTGATAACATGGTTGCGGCAAAGACTACACAACAATTGAAAACGCCAGGGAAAAAAGTGGTACAGGAAACCTGGGGTGTTTTTACAGATGTACTCAGCCCCACTGATTATACTTTTCAATTCATGAATGATGTGCTGGATGAGGTCATGCAACTCTTCCCTTCACAATACATCCATATCGGAGGCGACGAATGCCCCAAAGATGCCTGGAAGCGTTCTGCATTTTGTCAGGAGATGATCAAAAAATACAACTTGAAGGATGAACATGGGTTGCAGAGTTATTTTATTCAACGCATCGAAAAGCATATCAACAGCAAGGGGCGAAGCATCATTGGTTGGGATGAGATCCTGGAAGGCGGTTTAGCACCCAATGCAGCAGTCATGAGTTGGCGTGGAACACAGGGTGGTATTGAATCTGCCAAACAAGGGCATGATGTGGTCATGACCCCGGACAGCCATTGTTACCTTAATTTCTACCAATCTGAAGACCCAACAGATTCTATTGCCTGGGGAGGATTTCTGCCCTTAAAAAGGGTATATGGCTATGAGCCCATTCCTGCTGAATTGAATGCTGAACAAGCGAAATACATCAAGGGGGTACAGGGAAATTTATGGACAGAGTATATCAAGTCATCAGCCCTGGCAGAATACATGCTGTTTCCAAGGGCAGTTGCTTTAGCAGAGGTGGGTTGGAGCAAGCAAAAGCCAGGATTCGATCATTTTACAACCCGTCTGATTCCCTATCTGAAGCGACTTGAAAACCATGGTGTGAATTATTCAAGACACATGTATGATATTGGTTTGAAAAGCCAGTATGATCCCGGAAGCAATACTGTGAAAGTGACTGTTGATGGGGTGTCTGACAAGAAAAATCTTTTTTATTCAGTAACTGATCCGCAAGGGAAGGCTGTGAAAAAAACATATGATGAACCCATTACCATTAACGCCGCTGCCAAACTGGAAATTGCTGCCATGGTGGAAGGGGAGGTGGTAGATACAAGAACTGCTTTTTTCAACATCAATAAGGCCACAGGAAGAAAATTGACTTTATCCATCGATCCGGCTCCCCAATACGGAAAGGGTGGATCATCTGCGCTGATCAATGGTATCATGGGAAGCCTGACAAGGTTCAATGATGATGAGTGGTTGGGCTGGAATGGCAAAGATTTTGAAGGTATATTGGATCTTGGAAGGGAAGAGGAAATAAAAAAAATAGATCTCCGTTTTTACAAGGCGCCCTCCAGCTGGATTTATATGCCTTCGGCCATAAAAATATCGGTTTCTGCAGATGGGGTATCGTACAAGGAAATTGCATTCAAAAACAATCCTGATTCAGGCCAGATGGGGGTTCAGACCCATGGATTTTCATTTGACACCATTAAAACCAGGTATGTCAAAATACATGCCGCCAACAACGGTATCATCAAGCCAGGTTTTCCGGGGCAGGGTTATCCTGCATGGTTGTTTGTGGATGAGGTGGTTGTTGAATAAGCTTTTTGTATATATTTGCACCTCTCGGGGAATTAGCTCAGTTGGTAGAGCGCTTGCATGGCATGCAAGAGGTCACCGGTTCGAATCCGGTATTCTCCACCAACACACTTATTTTTAGATTCATTTGACTGGTTTTTTTCATTCAGGTCTTTTCTGGCTGATGCCTTGAAATAACAACAAACAACAATCCTCACTATTTTTATTGCTTACCATGGCAACATTTTCCTTAAACAAAATGTTATAAAACTGTTATTTTTTTTATTTTGCAAGATATTATTCAATTCAACCAAAAAACATGAGAAAAATTATCTTACTGGTTTTGTGTGTATCGCTGTCGTTTGCACAGTCTTTCGCGCAAAGCCGTCTAGTAACTGGTAAAGTTACTGACGAAAGTGGCAATCCAATTGCCGGGGCTAGTGTTGTGGCAAAATCCTCAAAGGGGGGTACTACAACCGGCGCTGACGGAAGCTTCAAATTAAGTGTTGCGAGCACAGTAAAGTCTTTGACAATTTCTTCATTGAATTTTATTCAAAAAGATGTCATGATTGCCGCAAACAACACCGCCAATGCCTCTCTTGTTGCATCAGCAGCTGATGCCTTAGGGGAAGTTGTCATTGTTGGTTATGGTGCAGCTAAAAAACGTTCAGAAGTGACAGGTTCGCTGGTAACGGTCAATGCAGAAAAGCTGCAGAACAAGCCTACAGCCAACATGTTTGATGCCTTGCAGGGTAAAGTACCCGGATTGCAGATATACAACTCCTCAGGTGAACCTTCTGCATCCCCTTCCATCCGTTTGAATGGTGTGGGATCTCTGGGAGCCAGTTCAACTCCTCTGTATGTTATGGATGGTGTTCCCATCGAGGGCGGTTCAATTGTCAGCTTGAATCCGGAAGATTTCGAATCTGTGACTGTATTGAAAGATGCATCTTCTACTTCCATTTATGGTTCTAGGGCGGCCAATGGGGTTATCTTCATCACCTCCAAAAAAGGAAAGGTAAATAGCTCAAAAATTACCCTTCAAACCCAATATGGTGTTTCAAACCTTGTTAAACCCACGTTGAATTTTTTCAATAGTTTGATGAACACAAAACAATTGACCGATTTCTGGATTGATACCCGTTACCAAACTCCTGCTCAGATAGCTTCCTTGTTGGCTACTTACAATGCGGATACTAAATGGTACAAAGAGTTTTACAAGGAGGATATCCCTATGACACAGGTTGACTTGAATATCTCAGGCGGTGGTGGAAAAACCACTTACTATGTTTCTGGAAGTGCATTCAAGCAGGAAGGGCTTACGTATCGTTCAGATTTTGAACGTTATACCATGCGCACTAACTTGACTACAAGTGTAAACAACTGGTTTAAGATGGGAATGAACCTGTTTGGCGGCTATGATGAGCGTCAGACAAATCCTTATGGTTCAAATAATCTCAATAGGGTCTTTCACTGCTACGCCAGCCCTATTTTTCTGCATATGACGCAAATGGCGTGAAATATCCCAACCTCATACCAGGTGGTAATTTTTACAATCCAGACTATTTGGCAGACAATCTTCAGAATGTAGGTACCAATGTTCAGTTTAATCCCAGCGCTTATGTTCAGGTAAATCCATTCAAAGGGTTTACGCTAAAATCTCAGGCAGGTATGGAGTTTTATGATTTCATATCATCCAGCAAGCAATTGCCTTCGTATTTGGCATCACCAAACAATGGTAATGCATCAGAGAGCTTCTCAAGGAGCACAACCAAAACAATCACCAATACTGCCGAGTATGGGTTCAAGCTCCGCGATCGGAATAGCTTCACTTTCCTCGCTGGACAAGAGTTCATTTACAATAACTCTACTTCATTCAGTGGTAGTTCTTCCGGACAAACAGATGATCGTCTGAACCTGATCTCTGCTGGCCCAACCAACTTTACTGCATCTTCTGGTAGAAGTGAGTATGCATTTGCCTCATATTTTGGCCGAATGAACTACAACCTCGACTCCAAATATTTCCTTGATTTATCATTGCGTAATGACCAGTCATCCAGGTTTGGTAGAAATTTGAGAAGTGCAAACTTCTATTCCGTAGGTGCGATGTGGAGAGCAAAAAATGAGAACTTCTTGCAGGATGTAAAATGGATCAATGATCTTACTGTTAAAGGAAGCATTGGTACCAGCGGTAACTCATCTATTGGAAACTATCAATCATTGGCAACCGTAGGTACAAACCTGTACGCTTCAACACCAGGCTGGGGCATTGGCTCAGCGGGTAATCCAGAACTTTCATGGGAAACACAAAGGCAAATCAATCTTGGTATCCAGGCAACGCTGTTTAACAGGTTGAATCTTGATGTTGAGTATTTTGAGCGCGTTACCTCCAACATGTTGATCAGTGTTCCATATCCTACCACAACTGGTTTCTCTGCCATCACCTCAAATGTGGGCAGCCTTAAAAATACTGGTTTCAATGCCAACATCAATTATGATTTCATCAAAAAGAAATCATCGAATTTGAATGTTTATGCCAACCTTGGTTATGTAGAACAAGAAGTAACCGAATTGTTCCAAGGAAAGCAATTCTGGATCATCCCCAATACCTATGTTTGTTGGGCTGTTGGTCAACCCGTATCATACTTTTCACCAATTTGGGCGGGTGTGAATCCGGCCAATGGAGATGCAACATGGTATACGCCGAATCCAGATCCAGCAAAAATTACCGAGACCACCAAATCTAACACAACCAGCGTATTCAACAGTACAGGATTGCAGCAGAACACAGGAATCCAAAGGTTTGCACCTTTTAATGGTGGATTTGGTTTTAGCGGAAGGTTGCACCAATTCTCAGTTAGTGCTGACTTCTCTTTCTCTGAAGGAAAATACATGATCAACAACGATAGGTTTTTCTTTGAAAATCCCGGCCAATTTCCTGGCTTCAATCAATCGTCTAACGTGCTGAACTACTGGAAGAAACCGGGCGATGTTGCGGTTTTTCCTCGTAATGGTGTTCAGTTCACACAATTTGATTCAAGGTTAATTGAAGATGCTTCTTTCATCCGCTTGAAAGCATTGACTTTTGCCTATGATTTTTCAACTTCAATGTTGAAGCAAACAAAGGTGCTTTCTGCTGCCAAGTTCTATGTAACCATGCGCAACATTTGGACACTTACCAATTATACTGGTCCTGATCCTGAGGTTGATGCTAATCTTACTACGGGTGCCAATCCAAACACAAGTCAAGTTTCTGTAGGATTAAACCTTCAGTTCTAAGCTTTAAATCACCAGTAAAATCAAAAGAAAATGAAAAAAATATTTAATCAAAAACTGATCGCTTTTGCATCGATCCTCACATTGGCATCGTGCGAAAAAAAGCTTGATCTTTATCCGTATAACAGTATTGAGTTATCTCAGTCCTTTCAAACCATCAAGGATGCCACAACCTGGAACAATGGATTGTATGCTGACCTGAGGGGAAGGGTTTATGGCTCCTACAACATTTCACAAGATGTGCAGGCAGACCAGTTGAATGCCTCCTTGGATTTTGGTAACAGAAATGGAAACCCACACAGGTGGGGGACCAGTTTCCTTGCTGACGATGGCGCATTGAGTGGAGCTTGGTCCGGTTACTATGGCGCTTTAAGAAACATCAACATGACCATTGCAGGATTTGAGAAAATCAAAACCAATAATGCCACAGAGCTTGCCACATTGAACAAGTGCAAAGGAGATGCTTTCCTGGCACGTGCCTATTATTATTCCGAGTTGATTTTGCGCTTTGCCAAGGCGTATGATCCAGCATCCGCAGCAACGGATTTGGGCGTGCCCTTGGTTTTGGAATATGATCTTGAGGCAAGACCTGCAAGGGCAACTGTTAAGCAGGTATATGATCAAATATTGGTTGATATTGGCAAAGCAAAAACCAACTTGGCTGCTACACCTGGTGTGGCTGGTGCTACAAAATTCAATATTGACGTTGCTGTAGCTTTAGAGGCACGTGTTCGTTTGCACATGCAAGACTGGGCTGG
>CALPWM020000025.1 GCA_943327275.2 Chitinophaga pinensis | reverse complement strand
GAGGAAAAAACCTACATTATTGGATACTGACTTGATGGTGTCCTTTGCCCCGGCGATGTAAACGCCCACAGTAGCCCTTGCGATGGGATTGCCCAGGGTATCAACCAAACGGCCGTTGACCTGAAAGCCATCCTGAGAAAATGCACTGAAAGAAATGACCAAAGACGCTAAAAACAACTTAAAAAATCTGCTCATATAATTGTATTCGTGGAATTGGATGCCAAAGTTACTTAAACACCTTCGGTCAAAAATTGTTAAAACAAATTAACCTATATCAAATAATTAAAGTTCAAGGCAGGCAAGGGTGGGTCAACAAGTGGTCAAAAAGGATTAATTTTGGCCCTTAGCAAGAATAGAAGAACATGTTTAAATTCATATCGGGATTATTCGGAGGCAGCAAATCAGAAAAAGACGTCAAGGAAATACGTCCACTTGTTCAGAAGATCAATGAACATTTTGCATCATACAAGGCACTGAGCAACGATGCACTCAGGTCAAAAACAGCTGAATTCAAGTCAAGAATCAAAGTTTCACTGACTGAAATCGACAACAATATCCAAGCGTTAACCCTGAAGGCAGATCAACTTCCTGTTGAAGATATTCTGGGCAGGGATGACCTCTACAAAGAGGTTGATGCACTCAAAAAAACGCGCAACGAAAAGATTGAGGATGCCCTAAGAGAGATCCTCCCTGAAGCATTCGCTGTTGTAAAAGAGGCCGGTCGACGCTTCACGGATCATGAAGAACTGTCCGCCACCGCTACTGAGCTCGACCGCGAACTGGGAGTAAGAAAAGACTATATCACCATCAAAGGAGACCAGTCCATCTTCAAAACCAGCTGGATGGCCGCCGGAAGCCTGGTGAACTGGAACATGGTTCACTATGATGTTCAGCTGATTGGAGGTACCGTATTGCACTCAGGTAAAATTGCAGAGATGGCAACCGGAGAGGGAAAGACCCTTGTGTCCACCCTGCCGGCCTACCTCAATGCACTTGCCGGAGAAGGCGTTCATATTGTTACCGTTAACGATTACCTGGCCAAACGTGACTCGGAGTGGAATGGCACCTTGTTTGAGTGGTTGGGATTGACCGTGGATTGTATAGACAAGCACCAGCCACACTCAGACGCAAGGAGAAATGCCTACCAGGCTGATATCACCTATGGTACCAACAATGAATTTGGATTTGATTACCTGAGGGACAACATGGTGCACACTCCGGATGAGATGGTACAGCGCAAACATCATTTTGCCATGGTGGATGAAGTAGATAGTGTGTTGATTGATGATGCCAGAACACCATTGATCATTTCAGGCCCAGTTCCCAGAGGTGATGACCAGCAGTTCCATATCCACAAGCCCAAGATACAGCAACTGGTAGAAGTGCAAAAACAGGTGGTGCTGAAATCCCTGCAGGATGCCAAAAAACAGATTGCAGAAGGAAAAGATGGTCCACAGGATGGTGGGCTCCAGCTCATGCGTGCTTTCCGAGGACTTCCCAAAAATACTGCCCTCATCAAGTTCCTCAGTGAACCAGGCATCAAGGTAAAACTGCAAAAATCTGAAAACTATTACCTCGCAGAACAGCAAAAACACATGCCAGAGGTGGACGAGGAACTCTACTTCCATATTGATGAAAAGAACAACCAGGTAGAATTGACAGACAAGGGGTTGCATTTCATCACCAAAGGCGGAGAGGATCCGAATTTCTTTGTCCTCCCCGACCTGAGTCTTGCCATTGCTGAGATTGAAAAGGCCGCAACCAGTGCAGACGAGAAACTGGCCATGAAAGAGGGGCTGCTCCAGGATTATTCTTCCAAGGCAGACAGGATCCATACCATACAGCAATTGCTCAAAGCCTATACCCTCTTCGATAAGGACATTGAATACGTGGTCATGGACGGTGCCGTCAAGATTGTTGACGAGCAGACGGGCAGGATCATGGAAGGAAGGAGATACAGCGACGGGCTTCACCAGGCCATTGAAGCAAAGGAAAATGTGAAGATTGAAGCAGCCACCCAAACCTATGCCACGGTTACCCTTCAGAACTATTTCAGGATGTACCATAAGCTGGCCGGTATGACCGGAACAGCGGAAACAGAAGCGGCGGAATTGTGGAACATTTACAAGTTGGATGTGGTCACCATTCCTACCAACCTGCAAATGACCAGAAAAGACCAGGAAGACCTCGTGTTCAAGACCAAGCGTGAAAAATTCAAGGCGGTCATTGATGAGATTGAACAACTCCGTGAAGCAGGCCGTCCGGTACTGGTGGGAACCACCTCAGTGGAGGTATCTGAGTTGCTGGGCAGGATGTTGCAGCAGAAAAAAATCCCACACAATGTATTGAACGCTAAACAACATGCCAAGGAAGCCCAGGTGGTGGCTGAAGCAGGTTTGGCAGGCAACGTAACCATCGCCACCAATATGGCGGGAAGGGGAACAGATATCAAACTTGGACCCGGCGTCAAAGAAGCCGGAGGTCTTGCCATTATTGGTACAGAAAGGCATGAAAGCCGTCGTGTAGACAGGCAGTTGCGTGGTCGGGCCGGTCGTCAGGGTGATCCCGGATCATCTCAATTCTATGTCTCTCTTGAAGATGACCTCATGCGCATGTTCGGAAGCGACCGCATTGCTTCCCTGATGGACAGGATGGGCTACAAGGAAGGAGAAGTGATCCAGCACAGCATGATCACCAAAAGCATCGAACGTGCACAGAAAAAAGTGGAGGAAAATAATTTTGGCATCAGAAAGCGTTTGCTGGAATATGATGATGTAATGAACAAGCAACGCAGTGTCATTTATGGCAAAAGACAACATGCGCTCTTTGGAGAAAGGCTTGCCCTTGACCTCGACAATGCCTACTATGCTGTTGCAGCCAATGTCATCAACCAATTTGCAGGAAGCAATGACCATGAGGGTTTCAAGCTATCTGCCATCCTGCATTTTAGCGTAGAGACCGCTATTTCCAAGGAATCCCTTGAAAAAGGCAATACCAATGAACTGACAGAACAATTGTACAAAGAAGCCATTGAACATTATACCGCCAAAAAATCGCTTTTGGCCAAACAATCATTGCCAGTATTCCAGAATGTACGCACTACACAAGGAAACCATATTGTCAATGTAGTGGTTCCTTTCACAGATGGTAAAAAGACCATTAACGCGCTGACCAACCTGGACAAAACCATCAGCACCAAAGGCATTGAACTGGTGTCTTCCCTTGAAAAAACAATCACCCTTGCCATCATCGATGATACCTGGAAAGAGCATCTCAGGGCGATGGACGATCTTAAGCAAAGTGTGCAAACGGCTGTCTATGAGCAGAAAGATCCACTGGTAATATACAAACAGACCGCCTTCCAACTATTCTCAGAAATGGATGCTGAAGTCAACAAGGACATTGTTTCTTTCCTCTGCCATGCCTCACTGCCTGTCGAAAATTCAGGAGCTGGATTAAAAGAAGGCCGGGAAAGCAGAACAGACATGAGCAGGATGAAAGTGAGGAAAGATGAATTGTCTGCATCGGGTGCGCCTGAATTGGCTGAGGGAGACAATCAATACCATGATCCTTCTGAGGCATCAAAACAAGAACCTGTGAGGGTCGGACCCAAAGTTGGCAGGAATGATCCTTGTCCTTGTGGCAGTGGGAAAAAATTCAAGGCCTGCCATGGTCGTGACGCAGAGTAAACGAACATCATCAACAAAGCAACATGTTCAGACCGCTCTATCTATATCTTCTGGCATTGGTGATGGCATGCTGTGTATCTGCACATGCGCAATTTGCCAAAAGTCCTTATGTAAAGAGGGATCCAAGGGTGGACAAGCTGGTAGACAAACAAATTGAACTGAACAAACAGGCGCTGAGGGTCAGGACAACACTCGAACCTGGATTCAGGATCTTGGTGATCAGTACAAACAAAAGGGACCTGGCCATAGACACAAAATCAAGGTTATTGAAAATATACCCCGACCAAAAATCATACCTGTTTTATCAATCCCCCAATTTCAAGGTGCAATTCGGTAACTTCAGAACGATGAAGGATGCAGAGCTGATGAAAAAGGAACTGGTACTGGCGTTTGGAGAGAACCTCATCATCATTCCATCACAGGTGGAGGTGAAAGGAGAAAAACAGGAAGCTGAAAATTTTTAATGAATTCAACATGCTGAGAGAAAAAATCAAACAGCTATCTGCCCAGTATTTTGAGGAGTACCGCGCTATCCGGCACCATTTGCATGCCCATCCTGAACTGAGTTACAAAGAATACAACACATCAAAATTCGTACGCGACCACCTCACCCAGATCGGCATCCCAATCACGGTGATGGCTGAAACAGGCGTTATTGGTATCATTGAGGGGAAACAATCAGACCGTGTCATCGCCCTAAGGGCTGACATGGATGCCTTGCCCATCCAGGAGGAGAATGATGTTCCTTATGCTTCTACCATCCCTGGCGTCATGCATGCCTGTGGCCATGATGTACATACCACCTGTCTGTTGGGTGCAGCCCGTATTTTGCATGAATTGAGGGATGAATGGGAAGGAACAATAAAATTGGTTTTCCAACCCGGAGAGGAAAAAAACCCTGGAGGAGCGAGCCTTTTAATCAATGAAGGCGTACTTGAAAACCCAGCACCTGCTGCCATCTACGGATTGCATGTGCATCCGCTTTTGGAAATTTGAAAGATGAGTTTTGCCTCCGGTAAAGTGATGGCCAGTGCAGATGAGTTGTACATCACCGTCAGGAGCAAAGGAGGCCATGCTGCAAAACCATACCTGACAGCTGATACCGTGCTCACCGCCTCACAGATTGTGGTTGCATTGCAACAGGTGGTCAGCAGAAACAACAATCCCTTCTCCCCTTCCGTTTTGTCCATTTGTTCCATGCAGGGAGGATATACGACGAATGTAATTCCATCGGAGCTGAAAATGATGGGCACTTTCCGTGCAATGGATGAAGGCTGGCGTTTTGAAGCCCATCGCCGCATCAGGGAAATTGTAGAGCAGGTAGGAAAAGCTTGTGGGGCGGAAGTGGAATTGGAGATCAGCGTTGGATATCCTTCAGTTGTCAATGATCATGCCCTGACCCAGCATGCAAGATCATTGGCAGAAGAAATGATAGGAACTGAAATGGTGGAAGAAACGGAGTTGAGCATGGGTGCAGAAGATTTCGGCTATTATTCACAGAAAATACCAGGATGTTTTTACAGGCTAGGCACAGGCAACAAGTCCATGGGGATTGAGTCTGGCGTTCATACACCAACGTTTAACATTGATGAATCAGCCATACAAACAGGCATGGCGATGATGGCGTATTTGGGTGTGAGGGGTTAGGGAGGTTGAAATGACTAAAAATAATTTATGCAAAAAAAAGATTTGAGAAGAGAACAGGCCCTTGAGTATCATGCGAAGGGAAGGCCTGGAAAAATTGAAGTGATTCCAACCAAGGAGGCCAAAACCCAAAGGGATCTTTCTTTGGCTTATTCTCCAGGTGTTGCAGAACCCTGCATGGAAATTTTCCATGACATTGAGAATGTATACAAATACACGGCCAAAGGCAACCTGGTGGCGGTGATCAGCAACGGCACAGCGGTACTCGGTCTTGGCGATATTGGCCCCGAGGCTGGTAAGCCTGTGATGGAAGGCAAGGGAGTGCTTTTCAAAATCTTTGCCGACATTGATGTTTTTGATATCGAGATCAACGAAAAAGATCCAGTCAAATTTGTAGAGATCGTAAAGGCATTGCAACCCACCTTTGGTGGTGTCAACCTCGAAGACATCAAAGCACCTGAATGTTTTTATATTGAACAAAGGCTGAAGGAAGAGATGAACATTCCCATCATGCATGATGATCAGCATGGTACAGCCATCATCAGTGCTGCAGCACTGCTCAATGCACTGGAGTTGCAGGAAAAAAAGATTGATGAAATCATCATCCTGGTCAATGGTGCAGGCGCTGCAGCCATGGCCTGCATTGACCTTTATGAGGCACTGGGTGCCAGGCGGGAAAACATCTGGATGTTTGACTCAAAAGGTTTGATCAGAAAAGACCGTACTGATCTTGACGAGAGAAAGTCAAGGTTTGCCGTTGACAGAAAAGACCTCTCTCTTGAAGACGCATTCGAAGGAGCCGATGTTTTCATTGGCCTGAGCAAGGGCAATGTGGTTACCAAGGAAATGGTGGCGAAAATGGCCCCAAGGCCGATCGTCTTTGCGATGGCCAACCCAGATCCTGAAATCACCTGGGAAGAAGCCACTTCTAGCCGGACAGACATCATCATGGCAACCGGCAGGTCCGATTATCCCAACCAGGTAAACAATGTTTTGGGATTCCCCTATATTTTCAGGGGCGCATTGGATGTCAGGGCAACACAAATCAATGAAGCCATGAAACTGGCTGCTGTCAAGGCACTTGCGGAACTCACCAAAACAGCAGTGCCAGATATTGTCAACATGGCTTACAATGAATCTGCCATCGCCTTTGGGCCCAATTATATCATACCAAAACCATTGGATCCCCGGCTGATCAGCACGATTTCGCCAGCAGTGGCAAGGGCTGCCATGGAGAGTGGTGTTGCCAAAAAGCCCATCACCGATTGGGATGCCTACGAAATAGAATTGAACAAGCGTTTGGGTATAGACAACCAACTGATCAGGGCACTGGGTAGCAAAGCCAGAAAAGATCCCAAGCGGGTTGTATTTGCGGATGCAGAAAATGCAAAAGTCTTGAAAGCCGCGCAAATCGCGCTGGACGAGGGCATTGCGGTTCCTATTCTGCTGGGAAATCCTGACATCATCCAAGACATTGCAGAGATCAACAACATCATCATTGAGGGAATGGAAATCATCAACCCGAAGAGTGAGGACGTGGTCAAGAAACGCCAGGAATATGCCGAAATCTTTTTCAAGAAAAGACAACGCAGGGGCATCAACAAATATGAAGCGGGAAAACTCATGAAAGACCGCAATTATTTTGGTTGCATGATGGTGGAAACTGCAGACGCAGATGCCATGATATCCGGACTGAGCAGAAACTATCCAGATACCATAAGACCAGCGATTCAAATCATAGGAACGGAAGAGGGTGTAAAGAAAATTGCAGGTATGTACATCATGCTCACCAAAAAAGGTCCCTTGTTCCTTGCAGATACAACAGTTAATTTCAATCCAACAGCCGAGGAGCTCGCAGACATCACCCTGCTTGTGGCAAAAGAAGTAAAAAGCCTGGGCATCACCCCAAGGATTGCAATGTTGAGTTATTCAAACTTTGGCAGCAGTGATACCCCTGAAGCCGTTACAGTTCGCAATGCAAGGGCCATTGTAAAACAAAAAAATCCATCCCTGATTGTAGATGGAGAGGTACAGGGTATTGTTGCGTTCAACAAAGAAATCTTGCGTGAGAATTATCCATTCTCCGAACTGGTGGACAATGGAAATGTGAACACTTTGATTTTTCCGAACCTCAGTGCGGGCAACATCGCATACAACCTGTTGCAGGAAGTTGGAGAAGCAGATGCAATTGGACCTGTACTGCTCGGTTTGAAAAAACCTGTACATGTATTACAGCTGGGTTCATCCACCAGAAGCATTTTGAACATGGTCATGATTGCTGTCATTGATGCACAGTATAAAATGAAGAAAGCCGTCAAAGCATGAAAATATTCACAAGCTTTGGAGAGTTTATCCTAATGCTCAAAGGCATGTTCACCAAGCCCGAGAACTGGAGAATGTATTGGAAAGAGCTGATGCACCAATGCGTTGAGCTGGGCATTGGTTCATTGGGAATCGTCAGCATTGTTGCTGTATTTATTGGTGCAGTTTCTACCCTTCAAACCTCTTACCAGTTCATTAGCCCCATCATCCCTCGTTCTGTAATTGCACAGATTGTTCGCGACACAGTCATCCTTGAATTTGCCCCCACCATTACATGTGTAGTTTTAGCAGGTGTGGTGGGCAGCAAGATTTCAAGCGAACTGGGGAACATGCGGGTCAGCGAGCAAATTGATGCATTGGAAATCATGGGCATCAATACAAAGGCCTATCTCATTCTTCCCAAAATTACCGCCGCTTTGATTACCATACCCATGCTGGTTGTTCTTGCAATGGTTCTTGGCATCTGGGGAGGACGTTTTGTGGGAGAGGTTACTGGCATCCTGCCTACTGAAATTTTTGACCGAGGATTGTTAGAAGCTTTTGTACCCTACAACGTCAAATTTGCCTTGGTCAAAGCCTATACATTTGCATTGATTATTACCGCCATACCTGCCTACTTCGGTTACAATGTGAAAGGCGGAGCCCTGGAAATAGGCAGGGCCAGCACCACTGCGGTAGTTTCCAGTTGCATCATCATCCTGCTGGCAGATTATGTATTGGCCACAATACTTCTCTAAAACTGAAACATGATATCCATCAACAATATAGCCAAGGGATTTTCTGAGAAGCCAGTCATAGAAGGTGTTTCAGCTGAATTTGAAACAGGTAAATGCAACCTGATCATTGGTGCCAGTGGCAGCGGAAAAACCGTTCTGATGAAATGCCTGGTTGGCTTGATTACACCTGATGCAGGTGAGATCATCTATGATGGTGAAAATTTCAGCCGCATGAATGAAGATGCAAAAAAAATCATGCGCAGGAAAATCGGCATGCTTTTTCAGGGATCTGCCCTTTTTGACAGCAAGACTGTTGAGCAAAACATCATGTTTCCTCTGGACATGTTCAGCAATGATACCAGGGCAGAAAAACAAAAAAGGGTTGACATGGTGCTGGACCGGGTGAACCTGACCGATGCACACAAAAAATTCCCGGCAGAGATCAGTGGGGGAATGAAAAAAAGGGTTGGCATCGCACGATCGATTGTGCTCAACCCACAATATCTTTTTTGTGATGAACCCAATTCAGGCCTTGATCCACAAACATCCCTTGTAATCGACAAACTGATCAGAGAAATCACAACAGAATACAATATCACTACCGTTATCTATACCCATGACATGAACAGTGTTATGGAAATTGGGGACAGGATCCTGTATATGTACCAGGGGAAAAAAGAATGGGAAGGGAACAGCAAGGAAATCATTTTTAGCAAAAACGAAAAATTGAACAGTTTCATCTTTGCATCAGAATTCCTTCAAGATGCAAAAGACATGAGAATGCTGGAAGTGAGTGGAAAAATTGATGAAAACAGGAACATGGACAAACTGCTGAAAGGTTAGGCCTGCCCAGCGCTAAAACAGCTGCAGATAAAATTTAAACATTCCTCGCCTCTGCCCCTGCTCCATCGCCTCTTTTTATTATCTTCGCCCCACCAAAATAAACATCTTTACCATGTCAGTTTTAGTGAACAAATCATCAAAGATCATCGTACAGGGTTTTACCGGTACTGAAGGCACATTTCATGCAACACAAATGATAGAATATGGCACCCAGGTTGTGGGTGGCGTTACCCCCGGAAAGGGCGGCAGCTCCCATCTTGACAGACCCGTATTCAATACCGTTGCTGATGCTGTTCAACAAACCGGAGCTGATGTAAGCATCATCTTTGTACCTCCGGCATTTGCAGGAGATGCCATCATGGAAGCGGCAGAAGCCGGAATTTCATTGGTTGTTTGTATCACAGAAGGCATTCCAGTGCAGGACATGGTCAAAGTAAAAAATTATCTCCAGGGCAAAACAACAAGGCTTATCGGGCCAAACTGTCCTGGTGTGATCACTGCTGATGAATGCAAGGTGGGCATCATGCCAGGCTTCATCTTCAAAAAAGGCAATATTGGTATCGTTTCCAAATCAGGTACCCTCACATACGAAGCCGCAGACCAGATTGCTAAAGCTGGTCTTGGTGTAACAACAGCGATTGGTATTGGTGGTGACCCCATCATTGGAACCCCCACCCGCGACGCGGTTGAGTTGTTGATGAACGATCCTGAAACACATGGCATTGTCATGATCGGAGAAATTGGCGGTGGCATGGAAGCTGAAGCTGCCCGCTGGATCAAAGCACATGGCACCAAGCCAGTTGTAGGATTCATTGCAGGCCAGACTGCACCTCCCGGCAGAAGGATGGGCCATGCAGGTGCCATCATCGGAGGTTCTGATGATACGGCAGAAGCCAAAATGAAAATCATGCGCGAGTGTGGCATCCATGTTGTAGACAGCCCTGCTGACATTGGCAAGACCATGGCAGCAGCAATGGCAGGAAAATAATTTTCCTCCGACGACCATGAGCAAGCCTCCTCTTTATCATATTCCCTATAAATTCAGAAGGGTTGAGAACCTCCATATTTTACTATGGCTGATCAAGGATGCATGCTGGGCATTGAACCTCAAGCTTCCTGCCTTGATCATGATCATCCCTACCATGTTGGTGGCCATGTTGATCACTTACCAGACCAGAAAAATCACGGGTGAGCTGCTGCACAACCTCGCCATAAATTTTTGGATCACGGCCAACTGCACATGGATGATTGGCGAGTTTTTTGGATGGGATGCCAACCTCATTGGGCCTTATGGATTGAGGGAATTCTCTGTCCTGCCTTTTGGCATTGGTTTGTTGATCCTGGGATATTATTACCTGGTATACATGCATAAACCAGGGCTGGAAGAACAGGTTCAGCAACAGACAAAAAAAGTCATCCAGGAAATGGAAGCCAAAGGCCACAACTAATCTGGCCAAAAATGCAGTCCTTGAAGTATCTTTGAGCCCTTAATCAAGGCCTCAACAAATCAATCAATATGTTCAGATCGCATACATGTGGAGAACTCAGGCTCGAGCACGCAGGTTCATCAATTACGTTGGCAGGATGGGTGCAAACGGTAAGGAAATTTGGTGCCATCACTTTTGTAGACCTTCGCGATCGCTACGGCATCACGCAATTGGTTTTCAATGAAGGCTTCAACCAGCAACTGGACGAAAATCCTTTGGGCCGTGAGTTTGTTTTGCAGGCCAAGGGCAATGTGATTGAGAGAAGCAATAAGAACCTGACCATTCCAACCGGTGAAATTGAGTTGGAAGTCAGCGAATTTACCATTTTGAACAAATCAGCCGTTCCACCTTTTACCATTCAGGATGATACTGATGGTGGGGATGATATTCGGATGAAATACAGGTACCTTGACCTTCGCAGGAATGCTGTCAAAAGGAATCTAGAACTGCGCTATGCAGTCAACCGTTCTGCAAGGAATTTCCTGCATGAAAATGCATTCATGGACATCGAAACCCCCTTCCTGATCAAGTCTACCCCAGAGGGTGCAAGGGATTTTGTGGTGCCATCAAGAATGAACCAGGGACAGTTCTATGCCCTCCCCCAATCTCCCCAGACCTTCAAGCAGCTCTTGATGGTGAGCGGATATGACCGTTACTATCAGATCGTAAAATGCTTCAGGGATGAGGATTTGAGGGCCGACAGGCAGCCTGAATTCACACAGATCGACTGTGAGATGGCTTTTGTTGAACAGGAGGATATCCTCAACATGTTCGAGACCCTGATCAAGCGGATTTTCAAAGACGTTAAGAACATTGATTATACCGACGTGGTGGAACGCATGACCTGGGAAGATGCCATGTGGCAGTTCGGCAACGATAAGCCGGATATCCGTTTTGGCATGAAGATCTGCACCTTGAAAAAACCTTCAACCGTTTTCTTCAACAAGGAGGATCAGTCAGCCCTGATCAATGATGCTGAATTTGTTGTGTTTGATACAGCTGAATCTGTGATGGCCATTGCTGTTCCTGGTGGCGCTGCCTTTACCAGAAAACAACTGGATGAACTGACCGAATGGGTAAAGCGCCCACAGATTGGCATGAAGGGATTGGCCTACATCAGGTACAATGAGGATGGAAGCCTGAAGAGCAGCATCGACAAGTTCTATACAGAAGACCGTTTAAGGGCCATTGCAGCCGCATCCGGCGCAGTGCCAGGAGATATTATCCTAATCCTTGCCGGAGCAGAAGAAAGGACCAGAAAGGCTACCAGTGAGCTCAGGTTGGAAATGGGCAAGCAGTTGGGCTTGCGCAAGGAAGATGAATTCAAATTGCTTTGGGTGCTTGATTTCCCGTTGTTCGAATATGCTGAAGAAGAGAACCGTTGGGTGGCCAGGCATCATCCGTTCACATCACCCAAACCATCGCAGATCCAGACCATGATCGACAACGATCCTGCGATCCATGATGCGGCCAATTATCTTTCGCATCCTTATGCCCAAATCAAAGCCAATGCATACGACATGGTATTGAACGGCAATGAGATTGGCGGCGGATCCATCAGGATCTTCCAGCGCGAATTGCAAGAAAAAATGTTTGCTGCCCTCGGCATGAGCGAGGAAGAAGCCTTGCACAAATTCGGGTTCCTGCTGGGCGCTTTTGAATACGGCGCGCCACCCCATGGTGGCATTGCCTTTGGATTCGACAGGCTCTGTTCTATCCTTGGAGGAAGCGAGAGCATCCGTGATTTCATCGCCTTTCCCAAAAACAATTCAGGCCGCGATGTGATGCTTGATGCACCATCTACCATTGATGAATCTCAGTTGAAGGAGTTGGGGATTGACTTAAGTTAGTTGAAGGAGTTGAGGAGGTTGAAAGGGTTGAAGGAAAAAATTAAACCTCTTCAACAGGCCGAAGGCTGACTTCAACCGCTTCAACGATAAAAACGCTAATCCACTAAACCGCTACAGCCTTCTCCAAACTTCATGGATTTTTTCACCCTTGGAACTCAAGCCGGAGTGGTGCCATTCGCCATTGTTGATTTCAGCTTTGAAGCTGAGTGATGTACCAACGCGGCTTGCATCGCGGGAGAAGAACTCAATATGCTCAGTATAAGCCCCGTCTTTAAAAGTATAATGTCCGCCACCGGTCCCAAAAAATTCTCCTGTTTCCATGTTGATGGCAGCCCATTGAAACCTGGTTCCCGAAAGAATCTTGATGGTCTTTCTGGCAGCAGGCTTGATAGGTGTCATTACACCAGCCTGCTCCCTTCCGGTGATGCTCCAGTTGCCAGCAAGTGCTTGATTTGCTTCATCAACTCTCAGCCATTTTTTTGAGTTGCCTTCAAGCGGAAGCACCAGGGTGTTTTCCTTAAGCTTCACCTCATAGCCATAGCTTGATTTAACTTCAGTACGATCAACTGTATTGAATTCAATTGTACCTGACATTTTTCCTTTTTCAACAACGGCGGTTCCACCACGGGTACTGATGAACTTTTTTTCCTGCAGATTAAAAGTTGCAACAGTAAAATAATTGTCAACCACCGTCAAGTACTGTACTGCAGTGTCAAGATTTCGGGTCCATGCTCCGGTAATGTTTTGAGAAAATCCGAGAGACAGGTTTAAAACCAACAAAGAAAAAAGAATGAACTTATTCATGTGTTGATAGATTTACATCGCCTTCACCCTGATATTCCTGAACCTCACCACTGATCCATGGCCAAGGAAACCAATATGTCCCTTGGGATTGTGCAAGCCTGGGTGCTCTTTGTGATCGGCTGTTCCGTTTTTAGACGCTTCCTTGATGTCTCCATCCATGATCACCTGCCCATTGAGGATGACTTTGATTTTTGATCCTTTGGCAACCACTACTTCTTCATTCCACTCTCCCACCGGTTTGAGGAATCCCCTTTTTGCTGGTATCACGCCATACACCGAACCATGGTATTGGTAGACATTCAGGTTTTTGTAGATGTCGGCTTCATTGTCCAGGATTTGCAATTCCATCCCGACATAGGCTGCATCACCTTCGGTTGGGGTACGAATCCCCAAGCCATTGTTGGCCCCAGGGGTCAACTGAAATTCAAACCTGTATTCAAAATCACCGTATTCCTTGGCGGTATAAAGATTGCCTCCGCTTCCACCAGCAGGATTGACCACCATGGTTCCATTTTCAACCAGGTAGCCTGTTTTGTTACCGATCCAGTTGTTGAGGTTGGTGCCATCAAACAACATTTCAAATCCTTGTTGTTTTTCCTCTTCACTCAAACTGGAAATGAGGTTACCTGGAATTTCCCTTACATAAATATTTCTATAGGCCACATAGGTTCCGTGTGCCTGCAACTCAATCTGCTCCTTGATGAAAATGGGTATTTTCCTGTCCCAGTAATTTTCCAATACTACATTGTCTGTTACCAACACACCATTCAACTCAACACTAACCTTGTCTCCAATCATGGTGATGTGAAAGGTATTCCACTCACCCACTTTATTGTCTGCCACTGAAAGGGGTTTGCTCTGGTTTTTCTGGTTGTTGTACAAGCCACCGGAACCCACCTGAGCACCAACTTCCCTTCTGGAAGTATCCCAGATCTGGACCTGCGGGCTTCCCCTGAGGTAGATACCTGCATCACCTTTTTCAGTGATCTTCCAATCCACATACATTTCAAAATCACCATATTTTTTAACTGTACAAAGGTTATCGCCGTGGCCAGTAAAGATCAACAAGCCATCTTTTACAACCCAGTCCTGCTGGGCCTTGGTATTGGCCGCCGATTCCGCCAACAGCAATTCCTGCTCAGTCATTTTGGTCCTGGAAACTGGATTCCCTACGAGACCTTTCCAACCCGTCAGGTCCTTCCCGTTGAAGAGGGAAACAAATCCATGATCATAGGGCATGGCATTGAGGTGTGCGCGCAGTTTATTCACCAAAATAGCACTGTCGGTTCCACTGATCAGGGGCAGGGCTTTTTCAAGTACATCCCTCACCGCTTTCCCGGAGATTGATTTATTTTTAAGGGCGATGCGGGCTGCAATCAGTGCCGCTTGTTTTTGCAGGTTTTTATCCCCCAAAAAGGTGCCAGCAAACATCAGGGTACCCAATCCATCGAGGCGATCTGCTTTTGAAAGAATATTCCGTTGTTGAACCGGATTTTTTGCAGCAGCCATCTGGTCTTGGAGGTCAAGCAATTGTTGGGTATTGTTTTTTGTTGATGCCGCTGGTTGCAAAGACGTCATTGTCATGGGCAACTTGAAATTGGCATTGTCAATGGCTGCCTGAATATGTTGTGTAAGCGGTGCTTTTGAAGATGAAAGGGCCTTATTGAGCGCAGCAGTTGCCGCCTCCGTTTTAAAGGTGGCCAATGCCCTTGCAGCAGTGCCACAATAGACCTCATCTTTCAACAATTTGGACAATGGTTTGATAGAGATATCATCACCCAACAATCCCAGCTCCTGGATCAAGAGGTCTTTGGCATAGCGGGACTTCACCATTGACAGACCAGCATTGAGCAGTACAGCAGTTTTTTTCCTCATCACAGGATCCAACGCAACATGGTGTGTGTAGGCATCCAATGCATAAGTGGCTTTTAGTTTCAAAGAATCATCGTCCAACATAGACAATAATTCCTTCCAGGATGATTTACCCCATGACTCCATGGAGGCTTTGGCAGTTTGTGCATCTGCGGATTTTGGGTAGGGAAAGGCGGCGATTGTTTTTGCCGCATTGTCTTGCGCCTGAATGCCGATAAATGCAAAAAGAAGCAAAAGAGATATGAATGACTTTTTCATAATGTGCTTGTTGAAGATTAAATATTCCAGGGTGCGCGCATGGGAGGATTGATCATCCTGTTGGCCTCATCATCATTGATGAAAACCTGAGCAACAGGGTCAAAACGAAGTGTGCGACCAAGTTGCAAGGCAATCTTTCCAATATTGATGATGGTACATGAACGGTGTCCGTTGGATTCATTGAGGGCAAATGGTGTCCTGTACCTGACGGAATCCAGGAAATTTGTGACCTGTGGCGCCGGATCTGGCATAAGGGCGATTTTCTCTTTTAGGTTGGGAATATCCGATTTGAACCCATTGAACAATTTCCCCTTAGGGCCTTCGATGTAGGGAACTTCAGGACCTGTGCCCTCTCCGTCGAGGATGATCTTGCATCCGTCTTCGTAGGTATAAGTAATCTTTCTAAACGTACCACAGGCATCAGGATGTTGTTGTTCTGCATCCACTTCCACCAAAACAGGACTGGTATCATCCTTGCCAAGGAAGTATTGGATGGGGTCCAGGTAATGTTG
>CALPWM020000024.1 GCA_943327275.2 Chitinophaga pinensis | reverse complement strand
TTGCCCGCCATGAAACCGGTGCCACAGGAAAAGTGATCGGCATTGATTTCACCAGCGCCATGATTGAAAAAGCCAGAAAAAATGCTGAAGCCAGGGGCTTCAACAATGTTGAATTCAGGCAGGGTGATATTGAACAGATGCCCATTACATCGAATGTGGCTGAGGTAGTGGTAAGCAATTGTGTGCTGAACCTGGTTCCGAACAAACATGCTGTGTTTCAGGAAATTTACAGGGTATTGAAACCAGGTGGCCACTTCAGCATCTCTGATGTAGTGCTGGTGGGTGCTTTGCCCAATGCATTGAAAGAAACGGCGGAGATGTATGCAGGATGCGTATCCGGTGCGATTCAGAAACAAGTCTACCTCGAGCTCATCCATGCCAATGGTTTTGAAAACATCATCACCCAAAAGGAAAAGCCCATCTACATTCCTGATGATATTCTCGTAAATCACTTGAGTGCAGCGGAAATAGAATCATTTCGCAAAGGAGGAATCGGCATTTTCAGCATCACCGTATTTGCACAAAAACCAATTGAAACCAAACAATGCACACCTGGTGGAGGCTGCTGCTAAACAAATAACATCGACATGAAAAAAATACTCGTATTGTGCACAGGCAACAGTTGCAGAAGTCAACTGGCCCATGGATACCTTGAAACAATGACGGCCGGAAAGGCAGAGGTCTATTCTGCCGGCGTTGAAACCCATGGCGTGAATCCCAGGGCCATTGCCACCATGAAAGAAGATGGAATTGATATTTCAAACAATACCTCCAACAATGTACTGGAATACAAAGACATTGACATGGATTTTGTGATCACCGTCTGTGACAATGCAAAAGAAAGATGCCCCTACTTTCCTACAGGTGCAAAAATGTTCCATTACAATTTTCCAGACCCTGCAAAGGCAACAGGCACAGAAGAGGAAATCGTGGATCAGTTCAGAAAAGTCAGGGAGATGATCAAACAATACTGCACTGATTTTGTGAAGGAAAACCTTTAGGCACGGGGCTTGACAAAAACAGAATTGGCTATATTTAAACCATGAAGCCAAAAATCTCCCTGTTCTTCAACCTCTTGTTGCTGCTGCAGTTGAATGCAGTTGCACAATCAACCACCACATCAAAACCCAATATCATTTTCATCCTTGCCGATGATCTGGGTTATGCCGATCTCTCGTTTACGGGCGGCAAAGATGTCAGGACTCCGCATATCGATGCACTGGCATCAAAGGGTATGTTCCTGAAAAACTGCTATGCCAATTCAACTGTTTGTTCTCCCAGCAGGGCGGCACTGCTTACTGGCAAATACCCTGATCTGGTGGGAGTGCCTGGCGTCATCAGGCAACAGGAAAAAGATTCCTGGGGCTACCTCAAAGAAGATGCCATCCTCTTGCCCGCTGTACTAAAAAAATCAGGCTATCAAACGGCCATCATCGGCAAATGGCACCTTGGATTTGAAAAGCCCAATATCCCCAACAGCAAAGGGTTTGACCATTTCAAGGGATTTTTGGGAGACATGATGGATGACTATTATACCCACCGCAGGGATGGGGTGAACTGGATGCGATCGAATGAAAAAGAGATTGATCCTAAAGGACATGCCACAGACCTGTTTACCGCATGGGCAATGGATTATGTGGTTGAAAAAAGCAAATCAACATCACCATTCTTTTTGTACCTGGCTTACAATGCGCCTCATTTTCCGATTCAACCTCCAGTAGAATTCCTTGAAAAAGTAAAACAACGGGAGCCTGATGCAACTGAATTAAGGGCCAAAAACATTGCCCTGGTTGAACACCTTGATGCCTCGATTGGCAAGCTGTTGGCAACACTGGAAGCATCAGGGCAGATCAACAATACCATCATTGTTTTCTCCTCAGACAATGGCGGCTCCCTTGCTCATGGCCAGAGCAATGGAACACTCAATGGAGGAAAACAAGACATGCTCGAAGGTGGTATAAAAGTTCCTGCTGTTGTTGTTTGGAAAAACCAGATCAAGGCAGGAAGCAGCACTGATCAATTGGCATTGTTGATGGACTTTTTTCCAACACTGGCCAATATTGCAGGTTCGAATATTGATCACAGGATCAATGGCATCAACCTGACAACAGTGTTGAAAGGAGCTGCTCCCATTCAGACCGACAGAACCGTTTTCTGGATGAGAAGAGAAGGCGGACAACACAATGGGCTTGCCTACTATGCAGCAAGAAAAGGGAATATCAAAATTTTGCAAAACAATCCTTTTGAACCATTCAAAGGATATGACCTTGAAAAAGATCCCCTCGAAAAAAATCCAATCAATGCCAAGGACAATGAACTGTTCAAAGAACTGAGGTTTTCTTTGCAAGAACAGATCAGGGCCTCAGGAAAAATACCCTGGCAAAAACCAAACTAGGTCGATCTATTCTACAATCTTGCTCTGCACATAGCCAATGCGCTGTGCAACTGCCATAACCTTCTGGTCTTTCTCCAGTTCAATAGGTTTTGTATAGACTTCCCAGCGTTGAGGAACAACCCCATCACTGCCTACCAGCTTGTAAGCAATGGAAGCCCCGTCGGTAATGCATTTGATGGCAACAACATTGTTAGACCGCACAAACAATGGATCAGCAGTGACAGGAGGCTTGTCTCCACCATTCCACATTTGTTTGATCAATTCTTTTTCAGGAATGGCCCCAAGGTCTGGCACATCTTTTTGCCATTTGTTGAATACCTCCCTGAACCTTTTCAGTGTTACTGCATATGCAGTATCCTTTGCCAGGTCATTGAGCTGATAAGGATCATTGAGCACATCATACAATTCCTCTGTTGTCCCTTTGGGTTCAAACCAACGCATTTGAACGGCATTCAATTTTCCAGCATCGCGCAGGCGGATGATGTCGCGCATAGAGGCCTGTTGCTTCCTGTACGCAAGGTCCATGTACCCTGGAAGCTCCGGATTGAAATTGTAAACATACTGATATCGTCCATCATGCACAGAACGCACACGGTTATAATGACTATCAACCCTGTCAACAGCAGCAAATACATATGGGTTTTTTCCTTTGCTGGCGTAACTGCCGAGGAAGGCCCTTCCCTGCATGTTTAGAGGCGGCTTGATGCCTGCCAGTGATAATACGGTAGGTGCATAATCGATGGAAGATATCAGACGTGAATCTGTAGTACCAGGTGCTGTTTTATGTTCTCCATTGTTGGGAAACCGGATGATCAAAGGAACACGCAATCCACAATCAGTGATTTCTCTTTTAATGTATGGAAGCCCATCTCCATGATCTGCCCAAAACATGACAATGGTATTTTCCAGCAATCCCTCTTTTTCCAACTCGCTGATTTTCTCTCCTACCCATTCATCCATCTCGGAGATATTGGTATAAAACCTTGCTATGTCCAACCGCACTGAATCAGTGTCCGGATAGATTGGTGGGACTTTCACCAACTTAGGATCAACCCTCAAAGGCCTTTTAGCCCTTTCCCATACCTGGCTTTCGTGTGTAATATTGCAGTTGAAAACGGCAAAAAATGGCTGGTCTTTTTTCCTGTTCCGGTAATGGGCCTTGTTACTGTTTTCATCCCAAAATGTTGCAGACTCTTCAAACTGATAATCCGTCTTTGCATTGTTGGTGCAATAATATCCTTCCGCACGAAGGTATTCTCCGAGGTGCTTTACCCCTACAGGTGGAACAGCCGAATAACTCTTGGGCAGGCCAGTCTGTGCAGGATAGGTATTGTTCAATACACGCATGTTGTGCCCACCGTTACTGGTCTGTATCCGGCCTGTTATGATGGCATTCCTGCTCGGAGCGCAGACCCCTGCAGCAGTAAAAACATTGGTATACCTTGTCCCTTGTTTTGCCAGCCTATCGAGGTTGGGCGTAGGCACTGTCATGTCTCCATAAGCGCCAATCCTTGGGCTCATGTCTTCAGTGCTCAACCAAATGATGTTAGGCCTTTTGATGGCAGCCACAGGCTTCTTCTCTGGCACCTTGGTTTTCACCAGATAAGGTTCCATCACTTTTTTCCAGATGATATAGCCCTTCGCATTCATGTGCAGGCGATCGCTTACAAAAAGCTCTTCCATGAAACTTCCATCGGGGTTCAACATGGGGCTGAATACATCAATGAATTCCGTTTTGGATGATGCTGCGCAGAAATCCTTGATCAGCCTGTTGGTCTCTTTTACTGTTGAAAGAAAATCAACCCTTACCGGGCTGGGCTTCAATGACACAAAAGCGATGGGGACCTTGGGATAGCGCGACCTGATCAATGCATGCAAGCGTTTGAACCTGTTCAATACTGTATCAGCCGTGATGGACTTCGATGAAGCCACATCATTTTCTCCGCAATAAATGATGATCTGGGCAGGATTGTAAGGGAAGATTACCTGCTCGGCATAATCAATCAGGTGAGGCAATGAAGATCCACCAAAGGCCCTGTTGACAATGGTCTTGTCGGGAAAATAATCACCCACGTCTTTCCACTTGGTAAAGGATGAACTGCCGATCAGCAGGATGGCACCCTCAGGTGGTTTGGCCAAAGAGTCTTGTTTGGCAAAGGCCCTGACTTCATTGATGAATGGCTGGGCGGATGCGGACAACATTGACATGAGGACCGCAAAGAATAAAAACAATTTCTTGTTCAACATCGTAATTCGCTTTAGAAAAAATAATCCTTTAAGGTCCTTTATTTTTTAGGGCCCAATGGCTCCAACTTACTGGTTGTTGCACTGGGATCAAAATAATACAGACCAGCAGTAGCATAGAGACCCAGGTGTTGCTGCAGCCGCTGCCTGAACAATCCATAATCCTTGGGCGTATTGTTGGTTCTCCATGCAGCTTCGGCCAATCCTGCGATGCGGGGAAACAACATGTAGTCCAACCGCTTTTCGTTTTGCATGGTTTCGGTCCAGATATTGGCCTGAATACCTGCAACCAGTTTTTGCTTCTCTGCAGTCAAATTGAATTTAGACAAATCAAACGCATACACAGATTGCAGGGGTGCAAAAGCCTTCTGCCATTTTCTTCCTTGTTTATGGCTGCTGTCTTGCACAAAATCAAAATAGAAAGGAATTCTGGGGCAGGCGATGGTGGTATAGCCCTTCTCCATTGCCTTGATGAACTGTTCAGGTTTATCATGCCTCCACCACATGATGATGGTTTTGTCGCGTGGCAGTTCCACATCGGCCATTTCATCCCAGGCCAATAGTTTGTTGTTCATCTTGTACAAGGTATCGGCCATGCGCTGCATAAAATAAAGCTCTACCTCTCTCAGGTCTTTCATTTTCTTTTCAGCCATCAAGGTCTGTACCCCAGGGATAAGCGGCCATTGCTGGTTTCCAAAATTCACCTCATCTCCGCCGAGATGGATCATGGAGGCAGGAAAAAGTGATGCGGTTTCCTTGAGGATATCTGTCAGGTAGCTGTAGGTTCCTTCCTTACCGGGATTGAAGGTGAATTCCGGATGGGCCTTTGATCCACCACCACTGAACTCAGGATAGGCCCTGTTGGCAGCAGTGGCGTGCCCGGGCATATCAATTTCAGGAATCACCATGATGAAACGTTCGGCGGCATAAGCAACCAGTTCCTTGATTTGATCTTGTGTATAGTAACGGGCAGGAGCCGTTGAATCACTGAAATTACCAATGCCACCGATGGTAGCAAGTTTGGGGTATTTTTTCACTTCCATTCTCCATCCTGGCTCATCTGTAAGGTGCCAGTGAAAACGGTTCAACTTATAAAAAGCCATCCAATCAATCAGCGATTTGAGCTTCGCCAATCCAAAGAAATGTCTGGACTCATCCAGCATCAGGCCTCTCCAGCCATAACCAGGAGCATCTTTGATTTGCCAGCAATCCAGCATCAGCGCCCCTCCTTTGTTTTCCGCCAAGCGGACCAGTTGCAAAAGGCTTGTAACACCATTGAACAAGCCTGCTTCACTCGATGCAGCAACAATGATGCTTCCCTTGCTCATGTCAATAGAATAGGCTTCAAGTGATGAGCTGTTTGGTGTCTTGTTGCCGTTGAGCACAAGCGATACCATTGAACCATTTTTTGAAGGCTGCATCGCCAATTCAATGGATGCATTTTTCCTTATTTCATCCCGCAAATAATTTGCGATTCCATTCAACTTTGGGTCACTAACCTTTATCGATGAGTGACGGTCCAGCTTGAACTGATCCGTGTTCAAGACGGCAGCCAGTGGTTGAGGAATGATTGGACAGTTTTTTTGTGCGACACCCAACAAAGAAACCAGGATAAAAAAAGACAATGAAAATACCTTCATCATAAAGTTGATTTGAGTTTCATATAACGGCCCATCGCTTCAACAAAATAATAATCGGCATAGGTCAATGCCACATCAATCTCACCATTCAATGGGAATGCACCCACACTGTGTTTGAGCAAAAATCCTCCATTGGTTCCCTTTTTGGCCAGGTATTGATCGGATGATAAATTCCTGATCATGGTTTCAGCAACAGCTACATATTCCTTGCCCATCGCAGGCTTGGCATATGTGGAAAGCTCTATCAGGGCAGAAGCCATGATGGCAGCAGCAGATGCATCGCGCAAGGCATTGGGAATTTGTGGCGCATCAAAATCCCAGTATGGAATTTTGTCTGCCGGAAGGTTTTTATGGTTCAGGACGAAGGCTGCAATTTTATTGGCCTGGTCGAGATAATTGACATCCTTTGTCATTCGGTACATCATCGTATACCCATACAAGGCCCAGGCCTGTCCGCGTGCCCAGGCGGAAGTATCATGCGCACCCTGCCAGGTGGTTTTCCTGAGCAGCTTTTTCTCTGCAAGGCTGTAATCCAGTACATGGTATGCGGCATTGTCTGGGCGGAAATGACGTTGAATGGTAGTATTGGCGTGGGTTGTGGCAATCTCCCTGAATTTCGAATCACCACCATTGTTGCTTACCCAGGTCAGTAACTCGAGGTTCATCATGTTGTCAACGATTACAGCGCAGCGAAAATTCTTGCTGGAATCCCATGACTGGATCGATTGAATGGAGGGCCTGTAGCGGGTTGCAAGAGACATGGCAGCGGTATCAATCGTTGTTTTGTAGGATGGATTTCCGGTGATTCTGTAGGCGTTGCCAAAAGAACAATACATCATGAAACCCAGGTCATGGTTGCCTTTGAAATGCTTTTCTTTTTCAAGAATAGCCAGTCTGCCCTCAGCAGCTTTTTTGATACCGGCATCCTTGGTATACTCATGGATATACCAGAGTGTACCAGGATAAAATCCGCTACACCACCATTTCGTGTCACTGGTTTCTAATTTTTCCGTCATCATGTTAAAAGACTTAGGCATGCGATCGGCAGGCAGATTGGACTCTAGCAAAGTGTATTGGTCTCTGGCCAATGCAAGATTCCGTTTGATCAATGCATCCATTGACAGTTTTTCCGACTGAGAAAATCCTGCAATTGACATGAGCATGAAGGTGATGGCAAGGAATGATTTTGACTGCATGATTGATGTTTAAAATGAAACCATTATTGTGGAATAAACTTGAAAGTGTATGAGCCTTTGCCCTGCAAGGATTTTGCCCTTAAGCTGATGCGGTAAAGAGACTTTCCCCATACCCTTGTCAGCCGCATATCGTTGATATCAACAGGTTGCTGAATAATTGTAAAATCCTTGGGATCAAAAACCATTTTCACTGCAGCATCACCATTTTTCAAGAGCAACACTCCGGGTGCAATGCTATCCGCAGCAATGGCAGAAAGAAAGTTGATTTCATTGGCTGTGGCTGGGTTGTTGATATCAAACTTCTCCGTCAAAGCAAGGCTGCCATCACTTGCGAGTGCGTAACGCAACCACCAGTTGCGGATATTGGCTTCTGCGGGATACGCATTGGCAATATCCAAATTGAATGACATGCTGGCCGGATCAAAACTGGCATTGCGGGATTTGAATTGTGCCCCATTGGGTTGAGAATAGCCATTGACCTTGGGCAGGTTATGGTAATCACTTTGCATGGTCCAGATCGTATAGCGCTGGCTGCTGAATGTAAATTTTGTATAGGTACCTACTCCGGCATCAATCAAAAATGGTTTGCCCTTGAAGTAGTACATGAAAGAACCAACATCATTGTGGTTGTGGCTTTCATTGTTGTATCCGCCTTTGGCGGCAAAGAAAACATCACCGGCACGCATGTAACAGAATTCAGTTTGAGGATACCAGGTATAGGGTGATGTTGAGGTTTTGGCCTGACGGGTGTTTACCTCATTGATCGACCAGAAACTTTCGAATGCCCGAAACAGGTCTCTTCCCTCAAGAATGGATTCAGCATCACGCTTGTGGAGGTATCCGGCGAAATCCATCATCTCTGCACTTTGAACCGCTTTCCCATAACGATACACCAGTCCTGCATTGCCACCACCTTTTGCAGATGCATCTGCAAAATTGACCACCCATCCGTTGCCAATATACGAACGGGCAATATACTCTCCCATGTTCCTGATTTTTTGCTGGGCAAAAATGTCAACCTTATCTCCAGTTGCATACTTTAACAATTGCAAATAATCATACATCTTTCCTGCGGCATGTCCCCAATAAGAAGGACCTTCCTCGCAAGCACCGTCGTCCTTGGTATAGTTGATGAATTGGTCTGTCGATAACATGGTCTTGTATACTGCTTCCGTCAACTTAGCTTTATCCTTTTCCAACAACAAAAAACAAGCGAGCACATTGAAATTGCACCAAGGATTCCAGTTGTTGACCATTTGCCCAGGCTTGTCTTGCAAGGCCTGCCACCAAAGGTCATTTCTCTCCATGTAGGGTACCAAAATCCGTTGGTTGATTTCTTTTCTTATCCTTGCAGCAATCACAGGATTGACCTTATCAAATTCTTTTGAAAGGAAGTGATGCACCCATGCAAGAAATGAACCCATGTCTCCGGAAGTAAGATCAATGAGCTGTTCATCCAATTCTTGCAAAGAACGCCTGGATTTTTGAACAGGCAGGTGGGCAGATAGAACCCAGGTATTCATGTCACACAATTGCCAGACACCATTGATGATTTGATCCAGGAACCTGCCCTTGCCTTCTACAAGTTCTGCAAGAACAAGATTGGCCAATGCCGTATTGTTGGAACCAAAAGGATTCTCCATGGCTGTACGCGATCCTGTTCGCTCAAAGGCCAGATAGTCAGTAGCCTTGACCACTTTCCACTCATATTGCAAATACCTTTCGCCTTCTTTGATGATGGTTGGCTTGGTCAATCCGGCAAATTGGTCCCAGGCCTGACGGTCAGCATAGGCGGGGTACTTGATCCACTGAGATGGTTGCAGTAAATAAGATGAAAGTTGCTGCTTGCTGGCAGAAGATTTCAACATATCCTTCTGGGCATACACAAAATTGACATTGATCAAAATCAATGCCAATAAGCTTTTCAAGATTCTGGGAGTATTCATGTTCATTGTTTATCGGGGCCAGTAAAGAAATCCGCTTACTTTCCTGTTGTACCTGCTTGCAGAAGCACTGATGGCCTTCAGATAGCCCGTGGTTTCAGGAAAGGCAAGCAACAATTCCTCCAATGCATAGACAGAGGAGGAAGGCACAAAGGGTTTGTTATAATCAGTCCTTGTCTTATCAGGAGCATAGTTGGTATTCACAAATTCAATGTGCACATTGTTGACAGGATCAATGAGAAATGGCTTCCAGTAATTCATCATGTCCTGTAGAGAAACATTGATGTTGTTTTTCCTGTTCTTAAATGTATTCATGGCAGCCGCCCCCTCAAAATATGCCTTAGCCTTTAATATCCGGGCATAAAATGCCAGGTTGTACGCATGATAAGCAAACGCGTCCCGGCTGATCAGGTCTTCGGATTTTCCTCCAGCCATAAGGTTTACATTAAGCAAGGTAGTATACGCGCCGGCTGCATAATCAAGGAGCGTTTGGGAATTCAGCAAATACCCAAAATAATAAAGGAAATTCATCCGGATGGTCTCCCAATTGTTGACCCTTGCAGGAAAATTTCTGAATACCAGCGCCCTTGCATTGATCCAGGTGTCCACCTTGCTCCTGTCTGCAGTTGTCATCCTGCTTCTAACCACGGAATAGGCTTCATAAAATCCAAGATAAGACGTTTCATTGGGAAGATGTGTTGTGGCAATATTGCCAAAATTTACCCAGGCCAAGATGGTGTTTACCACCTTGTCAAAATAAGGTTTTGCTTCAGCCGGACTTTTTTCATACAACATCAGCCAGCGCAGGGCCAACATTTTACAATCGGTTGCCTGGTTGGAAATATTGGTAAAGTTATCTGAGTTACCTTCCTTGAACAGTGAAGGAGTTTTGCTCAATGCTGCAAGCGAAGGGGAATTGATAATGCTTGCTACTGCAGATGCCATATCAGTATTGATGGGCATTTGTTCCTTAATATAAGCCAGTGTCAAAGAGTCAACCAGGAGATTTACTGGAAACCTTGTATCCGCAGGGGTTGAAGGCGTAGGTACTACTGGCACAACGGGCACAACCGGGTTTTGCTGTTCCTTCTTTTTACAGGCTGTAAAAAAAACCAGGACAAAAAAAACGAACCCTAACGAACTGAATATATTTCTCATCATACTTAAAATATCCCCATAAAATAAAAAAAGGCACATGAAATTTTCATGTGCCTGAAAGTTAAAACCATATTAGTTTGGCCAGCCCGGATTTTGTACCAGATTTGGATTGATCTGAATTTCAGCCTGTGGAATTGCCCATGTATAAAAATGGTCACCGCCCCAAGTATAATTGGCAATATTACCACCCCAAACACTGCGCAAACCATTGCCGCCACCAAATTTGGTATCCTTCAATGTTTTCCACCTCAACTCATCAAAATAATTGATGCCTTCATTCAGGAATTCAATCCGACGCTCATTACGGATGCGATCACGCAATGCTGCCTGATTGGCAATAAAGGTAGGACGGGCTGGAGTAGTTTGCTGAAGCGCTGGCATGCCTGCACGGGTGCGCACTTCATTTACTTTTGAAATGGCACCAGGAAGGTCTCCCATCTCAGTGAGTGCCTCAGCCCACATCAACAATACATCTGCATAACGGATCACAGGAAAGTCGATAGGTCCAAATGAACGGTTCAGCAATTCAGCATTGCCCTCATAAACAAACTTCCTGTGCAGGTAATAGAATTCAGCCTGGGTGTCGGTGCGCAAATCACCATTCACAGCAGCTTCAGCCCTGAAGGGATACCTGCTGGTAACCGTTGCAGGGGAGATGCCGAACAATCCGTTGTATGTTGCATAAGGAGTGATGACAGACGCGGAAAGACGCGGGTCCCTGTTTTCGTATGCTCTCAATAACCTTGCCTCATTCCCTACTGGAAGGTATTTGGTCATGTCCGCTCCCTGAGCAGCACGTGCAGTTCTTTCAGCAGCAGTAAGGTTATCCCGTAAAAAATATACCTGCCTGGCCCTGACATTCATTGCATTATAGCCAGGAATTACGGCATCCCAATTGAACCTGCTGCCATCCATGTTTTCAAAAAGATCAACACCATTGGGAGAAACAATATAGGTATTCCAGCAAGAACCAAACGAAGAGCGTGTTCCACAAAAGAATTGTGTTGTTGATCCCAATCCAGTGATACCGGTATTTTGAATAGAAAAGATCATCTCATCAGACTGTTCATTTTGTTCCTTGAACAAAAGTCGATAATCGTTGAAAAGCCTGTAACCCGAAACAGTAACATTGGAGAAATCTGCGGCAGCCTCAGCCCATTTCCCCAAGTACATGTACACTTTGCCTCTCAAAGCATACGCTGCACCTTTTGTAACCCTGCCATAGCTTGCATTTCCCTTGGCATACTTTGCAGGAAGATTTGTTTCAGCGATGCAATCACTCAGGTCTTTGAGCACAACATTCCATACTTCAGCTTCAGTTGAACGGCCCTTGGTTGCTTCGGTATAAAGGAATGGTTCAAGGTAAATGGGAACACCTTTCCACACCTGGTTAAGCCTGAAATAAAAATATGCCCTGAGGAACTTGGCCTCGGCAATCAGCCTCGCTTTCTTTGTATCTGCAGAGGGAGATTTTGCAGGAATATTGGCAATGGCATTGTTTGCCCTGATGACACCTTCGTAAAAATTTCTCCAGTTGCTGCTGAACAAACCATTTCCTGGAGTAATCGTACCCAACAGGTATGCATCTGTTCCGTCACGCTGCATTCCACCAACAGCAAACCGGTCATATTGATACAACTCCAACCCGGAGGCAGAACCTGTGTTCTGGTCGAGCCTGAGTGCATTGTAAATAGAATTGACGCCCAGCTCAGTGAGGTTGTCTGTGGTCCACATGGTTTCACTGCCAAGTTGATCATAAGGCTCCGTATCGAGCAGGTCTTTCTGGCAACTGCTGAAAGCAACTGAAACCAATGAAAGTAAAACGAGTATCTTTTTCATAAAATGTCTTTTTCTTGTTGATTAGAAGGTGATGTTGAGGCCGAGAGCAAACTGCTTCATCGTAGGATAGGTGATGTTCGCACCCAATTCAGGATCCAGACCTGGAAATGATGTAAGCATGAAAAGATTCTCTCCACTGAAATATACCCTGGCCCTTTGAATAGCCAACCTGCCAACAACATTGGAAGGAAGATTGTACCCCAACTGCACATTTCTCAGTTTCATCCAAGACCCATCAAACAACCACCAATCGCTGCCGACTGCGTTTTGGGCATCTGCCACTTTCAGCCTTGGATTTTTCCCGTTGATATTATTTCTGGGATCTGCAGGATCAGCATCGTTGTAGAAGTACCTGCTTTTTACGACATCAGCATTGATGGCATTTCCCCAAACCACGGCCGAGTTGTTGTAACCAATTGAGTTGAACTGAATCTGATGTCCTGCTGCACCTGAAAAAATCAATGAAAGATCAAATGACTTCCAGCTGAAATCTGCAGAAAATCCAAATACATATTTGGGAAGGGTTGAGGTATTGGTAAACTCCCTATCAAAAGAGTTTCCATAATCACCATCACCGTTCAAATCAGCATACAAAAGATCTCCGTACCAAATGGCATCTTTTCTAATGGACGTACCCGGACGAAGCCTGTAGCCAGCAGCCAACATAGCCCTTGCCCAATCCAAATCACCGGTTGTCCTGATCATACCATCCTTGGGACCACCATTGATGTTGACAGAGCCATCTGCATTGGTATACTGACCGGACCCCTTGTAAGTCTTGTAAATGTAATGTTCGCCAATCATCTTGCCTTCCAATGCTCCTGAATTGTAAACTGCACTCAGGTTGGATTGAAAAGTTTTAACACCTGCCGCGTCAGTAACATACCCTTCCACCAGCTTTCCACGGAACTTCGTCACCTCGTTGTCGGTATAGGCAAAGTTTCCTGAAAGATTATACCGAACAGCACCAATCTTTCCTTTGGTACCAAGGGTAATTTCAAATCCCTGGTTTTGGACAGCAGCAAGATTGACTGTAGGTGCAGATGCTATACCAGCGGTCATGGGAATGGCAATCGTGGATAAAATTCCATTGGTATTTCTCCTGAAAACATCAATTTCTACGTTGAGCTTGTTTCCAAAAAGGGATGCGTCAATACCTATGTTCTTGATATTGGTTGACTCCCATCTCAGATCAGGATTAGAGTACCTTCCAACCGCCAGTCCTGATGCCTGAACATTGTTGAAAGAATATAGACGTGGTGAGTAGGTAGCCTGCCAGTCATAGTTGCCTGATGCATAGCTTCCCAATTCTCCCCATGAGGCCCTCAACTTAAGGTTATTGATCCATTTGATGCCATCCATAAACTTCTCTTCAGAAATTCTCCATCCTGCAGAAGCAGAAGGAAAATAACCAAAGCGACTCTCCGGGGCAAAACGGGAAACACCGTCATAACGCAGGTTTCCTTCCAACAGATATTTTCCTTTGAAGGCATAATTCACACGACCAAACAAGGAACGGATGGCCCAATCGTTTTCACTTCCTGTAGTTGTCGTTGGCGTCAATACTGCGCTTGGAACGAACAGGCCATAGTCAATCATACCCTGCTTGGATGCAGAAAGATTATAATAATTGTAGTACAGTTGATTGTACCCGACAAAAGCAGACAGGTCATGGTCTTTACCCAATGTAGTGGTATAACGCAATACATTATCGAGTGTGATCTGATAGTTTTTGTCGTAACTGTAATTGGAAGAAAGATTGGCAGGGTTTGGCTGGAAAGTCATTTGGGTATTGGTGGCAAAATTATACCGCACACCTGCATCAGGATTGGTTCTTGCCCTGTACTCATTCTGACGCATCTGATAGTTGAACCTTGTTTCAAAGGACAGTCCTTTCAGGATGGTTGCAGTTGCGTATAATGTTGTATTGAACCTTGAGGTCTGGTCTTTACCCAACCTGTTGTTCAGGAATGAAAATACATTGTTGGCTTGTTGGTTCTCCTCTGAAATCTGGGCATAACCGTATTTTCCGTCATACTGAGGAACTATACCCGGCGTAGTTGCACGGAGGAAAGTAAAAGCATCCGTTACATTTCCCATTGCATCATTTTGAAACAAGGCAAATGTTTGTGAACCTACCGTAAGGAATTTTGTAACCTTTGATTCGATGTTTGACCTGAACTGAAAACGCTGACTCCATGTGTTTTCAATCGTTCCCTGGTTATTCAGGTAACCAACAGAAAGAAGATAAGTGGTTTTGTCAGATCCTCCATTGATGGATACATTGTGGTTCTGTACCAATCGGTTTGAAAAGAAAGCGTCTGCCCAGTCTGTATTGGGGTAAGCCAGGAAATTGGGAACACCCAGCGGATTCAATGCGTCCGGAATCTTGCTTGCAGAGTCCCATGCTGCAATGTTCAGTGCACTGTACTTGATTGCCTGACCAAGGTTGGTATGTGCTTCATTGGTATAGCGCATGTGATCGGCATAGTTCGTCACAAAATTGGGCATGTTCATCGGGCTGGTGGTAGAGTATATGCCATTGTATGTAACCGACAGTTTATTGCGAGTCCCTTTCTTTGTGGTAATCAATATAACACCATTACCTGCTTGTGATCCATAGATGGAAGCAGAAGCAGCATCTTTCAAGACAGAGACTGATTCAACATCCTGGGGATTGACCGCATCTAGCGCACCAATTACTCCATCAATGATGATCAACGGACTGGAGCCACTCAATGTTCCCCTACCCCTTACAGTAATCGAGGCACCATCGGATCCTGGCTGACCAGAACCTTGTTGAACAGAAACACCCGAAAGCAACCCAGCAAGAGATGTAGAAAGATTGGTGATGGGCCTGTCTTCAATTTGCTTGGCCGTAATGGTAGAAACGGCGCCGGTCAGGTTTACTTTTTTTTGGGTAGCATAACCTACCACTACAACAGACTCCATGCTTTCCTCTGTAGGATCAAGCTTGATGTTGATGGCTGCAATGCCTTTCAACACAACGGTCTCAATGCTGCCAAACCCCACGCTGGAAACAGCAATGCGGTCACCAACTTTTGCATTGATGGAAAAAGTACCATCGGCATTGGATTTAGTGCCTGCCTTTGTAGCGTTGTTTACAATAGACGCCCCTGAAACGGGTGTATTGTCTTTTGAAGAAACGACCACTCCCTTGTAAGCAGTTTGGGCAAAACCCGAGGAGGAAATTACCGTTGCCATGATCAGCAGCAACAGCATCCTGATGTTGATCAGTTGCATAAGTATTGGTTTGATGAATAAATAATTAAGGGTGTAGGTTGATAACGGGCGACAAGTTAATCAAAAGAAATTGTTAAAAAAAACGAGTGAGTTGCTGCTAATTACCAACTATTTTTTTTATTTAAACAATCCGGTATTCCCCTTTTCCCACAATGGCATCAACTGCCTGACAAGATCCGGAGCTGAAGCAGCAATATTTCGTTGTTCTGCTGGATCAGAGAAATGATCATATAGCTCAATCGTGGGCTCTTCCTTTCTGAAATATCTGGTCAGCCTATACCGATTGGTTCTCATTGTGATGCCCCTGTTGAAATAACTGTAGGCAACCTCTTCCTCTTTGTTAGGCCTATTGTTGATCCTGTCAGCAAAACTTCTTCCATCCATTGCATAGGGCAAAGGCACATTGCACCACTCCAACAAAGTCGGAAACAGATCGATGGTTTCTATCACATTCCCGATTGCTCCTTTGGCATTTTGTTTTCCCGGAAGTTTGATGATGAGCGGACTTTTCAGCGAGTAGTCAAACAAGGTATGCTTGCCCCATACACCATGATCTCCCAAATGCCAACCATGGTCGCCCCAAAGCACCACAATGGTATTTTTATCCAATCCATTTTTTTTGAGTTCATCCAAAACCTTTCCCACTTGTGCATCAACATAACTGATGGCGGCATAATAGGCATGAACCAGCTTTTTTGAATAGGCATCAGAGATGGGATTTTCTAGGGTGGGTTGCTCATCACCTGATTTATAGCTATTGAATTCACTGTTGTTTTGCAGGCTGGCCATAGAGATCCCATTGGGTGGTGTTCTGGATGCTGCCAAAGGCATGTCTTCCCTGTTGTAAAGTTTCCAATAAGCATCTGGAGCAGTGAAGGGCAGATGGGGTTTAAAAAATCCTACACCAAGAAAAAAAGGCTGGTCACTTTTGGAGCATTTTTTCAATTGTTCTATGGCCAGCGCTGCAGTCAAACCGTCTGGATAACCAGTATCATCAACATTACCTTTCTCGTATGGTGGCACTTTCCCGTTCATTGTTTGGCGGCTTTCCCCGCTAGCGTAACCGAAAAAAGCATCCCATCCGTCTTTCCATTTTCCAGGATTAAACAGGAATTCATTCCAGCTATGGGGCAATTCCATTACATCACCGGGAGCTTCATCATAACCGTATACACGCCCATCCACTGCATGGCTGATTTTCCCAATACCAACCGTATAGTAACCATTTCTCTTCAATTGGTGGACCAGGGATTCCGGCCTTGCTGATTCAGGTCTGCCAACCGTTTGCTTTTCAAATACATTGTTATTGATTTGCACACTATTTCTCGGCCTTAATCCGGT
>CALPWM020000023.1 GCA_943327275.2 Chitinophaga pinensis | reverse complement strand
TGTAATAGTTGTCGAAACCAACACGTGCACCCAACTCCAGGCCCTTAATGTATTTACCTGCATCGTATTTTAAATCCAGGTCAGATTGAAAAAAACGGTTATGGATCTCTCTGTAACCCCTGTTGTTGATATAACCCATTGGATTATCTGCAAAGGCAGAAGTACCACCGAGTAAACCTGGTCTTGCATAAACAGGAAAAAGGTGTGTGGGATAATCATACAAACGATTCCAGATGTCTGAAGTTGCCATGCGGGGTGCGTTGATATCATTGATCTGACCACCCAAATTCAGTTTCAATGTGAGGTCATTGAGAACCTTGACATCGATATTTGACCTAAAGTTCAAACGGTTCAAATTTGAGTTTGTACTGTAGCCATCGTTGATGTCTGTATTCTTGTAAATCCCCGTGTTGTTCAAATAACCCAACGAGACATAGTAATGTGCTACCTTATTTCCACCAGATGAACTGATGTTCAATGATGTAATGGGGGCATTTTTCCTTACCAGTTCATTTAACCAATCAACATCAGGAAAAAGGTTTCTGTTGCCATTGGTATATCCGGCAATATCAGCAGGGCTGAACAAAGGAGGCAAATTATCATTGGACAATGCCTGATTGTACATACTAGCAAAGTTTGCGGAATTGTTGAACTGGGGCAATCTTGTTGGAGACTGTGATCCATTGGTAAAATCTACGGTTATTTTTGATTTTCCTTCTTGACCACCTTTGGTAGTAACAAGTACGACGCCATTGGCAGCCTGAATACCGTACATGGCGGTAGCAGATGCATCCTTCAACACTGAAATGTTTTCAATGTCAAATACTGAAACAGAATTGAGGTCTCGGATAAAGCCATCTACCAAAACAAGTGGAGCCCGGGCAAATCCGAAAGTGGTAACACCCCTAAGTGAAAAGCCTGGTAAATCATTGCCTGGTTCTCCACTGTTCTGGTCTACAACCAGACCTGCCACTTTACCATACAAGACATTGCCCAATGAGAAGACGGTATTTTTTTCAATATCATCTCCTGTCAAGGTGGTGATAGAAGAAGTCACCTGACGCTTTTTTACTTTTCCATAAGCGATGGCCTGTAAATCTTCAGACAAATGAACGATGGAATCTTTTTTTACAGGCTTAGTTTGCGCCTGCAGCATTGCTGTTGCCTGGAGGGCAATGAGAAAGATAAAGCAACTGCAATATTGTTTAAAGGGAATTTTCATGTTTACACGCATTAATTTAATTCTTAAAAGATACTACCAGCCTGGATTTTGAATGAGCCCATATCCTTTGTTCACTTCATTGTTTGGAAAAGGATGCAGGTACCAGTGTGTAAACCATGCCCTGTCGTGGTATTTGTATTTGGTATAGGTATAAGTATTGTTTCGTTGCCTGATCACCCTTACATCAAAAATAGGACCCTTGAAAACTTCACCTTTCATCATCCTTTTGACATCAAAATAACGGTGGTTTTCAAGGTACAATTCAATACTCCGTTCATTTTCTATAAAATTTCTCAAACCGGCCTGGTCAAGGGTTCTCGACACATTGGGCATACCTGAACGACTTCTGATCACATCCAATGCGGCAAATACTTCAGCACTTGGTCCGTTGGCTTCATTGCTTGCTTCAGCCAGATTAAGGTACATTTCTGCTAAGCGCATGTAAGGACTCATGGGTGTCCATACACCTGCTACTTCAAGTCCATTCAACCACTTGCGGGTAAAATAGGCAAACTGTGTTCTGGCAACGATAGGACCATTTCTTCCATTTGGCACACTGGGGTCAGCGCCATCATAAATTTCAAGGTTGTAAGTTGGAGTGGTTGTAACCCACAAACACCCATTGTATGCAACTGAAAGATGAAAACGTGGATCAAGATTTTTATACGGCGCAGTTGGGTCATTCACTGGCGTTGTAATAGTCGTATTCCAGTTTACACTTGTTCCGTTTGTATTTTGGTATTTTTCAATATGATTTTGTGTAGGCTCGGTGGCTGCAAAACCATTCATGTTGGTACCACGTCCAGTCCAGTAACTTCTCGACTGATTGATGCCTTGAAAAGTTCCATACATCACCTCAATATTTCCTGCCTTTGGCACATCCTCACAGGCCACTTTATAATTTCTGGTGACACCGAAAGTTCTGACGATTCCATATCCATTCTGCTCAGCATAGGTAATCGCATCACGCGCAGATTTGGCAGCCATCGACCACAAATTCTTGTCATATTTCATGAAGCTGATCAACTTGTTGTTTTTCCCAAAATCCTGGTAAGGTTTATCGTTGTTAAAAAGCGGACTTGCAGCGTAAAGCATGGTTCTGGATTTGAGACCATACACAAATGCTTTTGTCAACCTGCCAAACTCTTTTTCGTCAGGAACCCTTGCAGGGAAATTGGGGTTTGCAATGGCCTCATCACAAAGACTGATGATATGGTTATAAACAGAATCTACCGGAGCGCGGGGGATATTGAATTGCTCTGCATCATTCAGCGCAGACTTCACAATTGGAACCCCTCCATAGCGTTTGAACAATTCAAAATATTCAAGGGCCAGCATGGCAGTACACTCACCTTTGACCCTCCCCTTCACATCAGCAGGGGCGTCAGGAACGCGGTCAATGTTTTGCTTAAGGATAAGCGCTTTTCTAATGGTTCTCCAATGGTTGTCATATACATCCTCGCCATTGGCTCCATTAACGGTAAACCAGGTGGAGTTAATGCTTCCAGCATAAACATTGTTTGCGGTATATCCATTTTGAGCTGTAAAACAAATGGCCTCATCAGTAATCGTTGACACAGAGGTTGAACCTAACTTTCCATTTAAAGCTGTTGCAAGAGCCCTGCCTTGAAATTGATACATGTCAAAAATAAGACGCTCTGTATTTTGATAACTGGAAAACACCGAATCAACATTGAATGATGTTTGAGCAGGCATTTCAAGAAACTTTTTACAGGAATTCAGGCCCAGTATAAAGGACATCAATAATACGAAAAGATAGAAAGGTAATTTAAGCTTCATTTTCATTTGATTTAAAATTGAAGGGTAATGCCAAAATTGAAAACCTTCAATTGAGGATAAGTCATTCCACCTGATGCAACATTCTCAGGATCGATAAATTTAAGGGTATCGAATGTGAGCAGGTTCTGCCCACTTACAAACAGCCTCATTGAATTTGCCCCCATTTTCTTTAGGAATGCACGATTCAGGTTGTAGGCCACTTGCACATTGCGCAAACGCAGATAAGAGGCATCCCTAACCCAAAGTGCAGAGTTGGAGTAGTTGCTCATGTCTGCATAGTTTAAGGTCAAACGGGGGATCTTTGCGTTGGCATTGTTGTCCGGGCTTCCTGCATACCATCTATCACGAATAAAACCCATTGCAGAACCCAGGGCACTGAAAGGCAAAAGTGCGTTAAACCCAAGGCTCATGCTCATGTTGGCAGCGCCCTGAAACAAGAAGCTTACATCAAGATTCTTGTGCGTGAAACCTCCGGAAAAACCATAGTTGATCTCAGGGAAAGATGGATTCATGATGGGGCTTCTGTCATTCACGTCAACAATCCCATCACCCGTCAAATCAGCATACTTAACATCACCAGGACGCTGGTTCATGTTGAACTGCCTTGGCCACTTGTTGATATCCTCCTGGTTGTTGAAGAATCCCATGAACTGGTAACCAAAAACTTCTCCAACACGTTGACCGGTTTGGTTAAGCAGCGGATAGTTGGTATTGAATGCTTCATCCATAAAGAGAATCTTGTTGCGAGCAAAAGAATAATTCCCTCTTATGTAATAATTGGTTTTTCCAATCTGGTCTGACCAGCCCAACTCTATTTCATACCCACCATTCTTCACCCTCCCGATATTGTATGCATCCTGCAAAACAGCTGCAACATGAGAAGGAACAGTTCTGCGTGCAGTAAGAATATTAGAACGTTCTTCAATAAAATAGTCAACATTCAACGATAACTTATTCTTGAAGAACCTGAATTCAGCAGCAAAGTTCTGTTTCAAAGCCTTCTCCCAGGTTACATTAGGATTTCCCAATTTACCTTCAATAAAACCAGACCGGCTTACCGGATCATCACCGAAAATTGCACCTCCCCCACTGAGATATTCGCTTGGGAAATACATGAAACGCAAAGACCCCATCCGGTCATTTCCCACAACACCATATGATGCCCTCAATTTCATATAAGACAGTATATTTTCTCCAATGGCTTTTTTCACAAAAGGTTCATTGGTAACTACCCAACCACCGGAAACTGCAGGGAACCAACCAAAACGGCTCTGTACAGGAAAGTTTTCAGATCCATTCCTGCCCATGTTGAATTCCAGCAGGTATTTTTGGTCATAGTTGTAAGTAAATCGGGTAACAAAATCTTGATAACCCAGTGGAATACCCGGAAGTGAGAGCGAGTGATAAAATTGCTTACGCTGTGTATACAAGAGCAATCCAGTGAGTGCATGCTTTGCAATTGTTTTATTGTACTCCATGGCAGCTTCAAGGTACACCCGTTTTGATCTTGTAAAGCTTTCAGTTGGGTCATTCAATACTCCGTCCTCTCCAGACTGGCGTAATATCGGATCTGGAATGCCATCACCATTTACATCAACCATCTCTGCAGAATAACGGGCAAAACTTCTAGAAAAGCCCCTGCTTTGGCCATACTCACTATCGTATGCGCCAATCAGTCTACCAGACAAGCCCTTTAGGAGGAAATCAAATTTCTGCTTTAAACCCACATTCAAATTCAGCACACTGTTGGAGAAACGATCAAATCCATCAAAAAAAGCTCCCAATGCATTTCTTCCATTTGCTCTTGGTATGGTGATTACCTTACCTTCCCACATTCCTGGTGTGCCATTGGTGGCGGCTGCCAAAATGTCCAGAAAAGGAGAACCACCCGGAGAGCTTCTGTTGGATGTAAATCCGCCGATTTGAATATTTGCCCTGGTTGTTTTTGAGATATCCAAATCAAGATTGGAACGGAAATTGAATTTTTTATACAGGTCATTGTTGTTGTAATCCTTCACAAACTGCTTCCATAAACCTATCTGATCTAAATAACCCAGTGAGACAAAATATTTTGCAACACTGGTTCCTCCTGAAATATTGACGTTGTGCTGTTGCTGTGGAGCATTGTCATGCATCATGAAATCCAACCAATCAACACTTGGATAAAAAAGCGGGTCACTGCCATCCTTGAACTTCTGCAATTCATCCTTGGTGAACATGGGTGTAACCGTGGGATTATCATTCAACTGTGCTTCAACCTGAAGTACAGAAAAATCATACCCATTGAGAAATTCCGGCAAACGGGTTGGTACCTGTAATGCATAGTTTCCATTGTAACTGACTTTTGCAGGACCTTCCTTACCCTTGAGTGTAGTAACCAGGATAACACCATTCGCACCACGAATTCCATACACTGCCGTAGATGCTGCATCCTTCAATACAGAGATGGACTCCACCTCATTGGGGTCGATTCTTGAGAACGGACGCTCAACGCCATCAACCAACACCAAGGGTGCTGCATTTCCGTTGTCCAACGTTCCAATTCCACGAATGCGCAATGTTGTTTCATCATTGCCAGGCTGGCCGCTTCGCTGAACCGCCAGCAAACCGGGAACACGGCCCACCACTGCAGCAGACAAATTGGGAACAGGCGCTTTGAGTAGATCTGCGCCTTTTACTGTTGAAATAGCCCCTGTAACAGTAGCCTTCTTTTGACTTGAGTATCCTACAACAACCACCTGGTCAAGGCTTGATGCAGATGGAGACAGTGTAATTGTCAAATTATTCAGGTTGCCCACTTTTACTTCCTGGGTTTCATATCCAACATAGGTAACCACAAGTACAGCATTGGGCCCGGACACTTCAATGGAGAAACTTCCATCTGCTTTGGACTGTGAGGTGGCTTTCCCACCCTTTTCACTGATGGTACATCCAGACAAAGGTTCTCCAATTTCGTTGACCAGTTTACCGCTGAACAGGATCCGATCAACATGATTGAAACTGCCGAATGCTTCAATGCGATGGTTTGCTTGCGCTGATGATAGGCACAGCAGCATCGATACAATGAAATTCGTGAAAATTGTGAAAAAGAGACGCTTGGGTTCCTTCATGTGCAAAGCAAAAAAATGCACAAGGGGCTTCAGTTGTTTTTTCATGTAATAAATGCAAGTTTTGGTTGTCGTTGAGATAGATGATTTTCAGAAAATCATCAAAAATCATTACCAAAATAGCTTATTTACATTAGATTCGGAGTACAATTCAGGTACGATTTCCGCAATTGACTATCGAAAGTGTTTGCACAAACGTTTGCGATAGATATAAAATTTTTGAAATGCCAAGAGCAAAATGCCCTAAGTGTCAGATTACCGAAAGAATCCTCAAATCCGGAATCATCAGAGACAAACAACGGTTTTATTGCAAGGATTGCAACTATCACTTTACACTGCTGCATGAAGGCAAGAAGCAAAAGAGTGAAACCAAAAAAAACAACAGACCCACATCATTAAAAGATATTGCAGAAGCTGCAGGCATTTCCATTTCAACAGTTTCAAGGGCACTCAACAATCATCCAGACATCAGCCTTGAAACAAGAAACAATATCAAGCAACTGGCAACATCAATGGATTACCATCCCAACATGCTTGCCCAAAGCCTGGTGAACAGATCTACCCATTCATTGGGCGTCATCATACCCAACCTGGAAACCACATTCTTTTCTTCCATGCTTGGTGGAATTCAACATGTTGCTGCTCAATCAGGATACAGGGTCGTGATCTGTCAATCTGATGAAAATCACATGACAGAGGTAGCCAACCTACAGGCACTCATGAATAACATGATTGATGGCCTTCTCATTTGCCATACCTTATACACCAATACTTTTGATCATATCAAAATGCAAATGAACAGGGGTATTCCGATTGTGCAATTCTATCGTGTTTCAGAAGCACTTGATATTCCAAAAATTTTCAGTGATGATGAAAATGGCGCATTCCAGATCACCGAACACCTGATCAACAAAGGTTGCAAGAAAATTGCCCTTCTGCTGGGTCCCAAAGCATTGTCCATCAACAAGCGATTGAACGGTTACCTTAAGGCACTGAAAATGCATGGTATCAAGAAAGATGAAACCTTGATCAAGCATGTAGACTTCAGCTACAATGCTGTTATTGGAGCGGTAGACGATTGGCTCAACAGTGAACCTGAGATTGACGCTATTTTCTCCATTTCCGACAAGTGCGCCGTTCAAATCATCAGGCACCTGAAAAGTAAAAAAATAAACATTCCACAAAAAATCAGTGTTTGTGGATTTGGCAATGAGTATACCGGCGAGATTGTTGAACCCCAACTCACCACCTATGATGTAAAAACAAGGCAGATTGGTGAAGCCGCAGCAAAATTGTTGCTGGAACAAATCATTGATAAGAAAACCAAAAATGAATCCATCTTGATTGATGGAGAGATCATCATCAGGGAATCAACTTAAAATAAAAATAGAATGATGGTAAAACATGTCACTCAAGCCGTTGACCAAATTCAAGCAACAAAGGCTTGAGCGCTTTGTATTCAATGTCCTGGGCTTTCATTTTTTTATCGATGGCCATGCATGCTGCAATGGCTGAACTTTGACCAAGCACCATGAATACTGGTTCCATCCTGATAGAGCCGAATGCAATGTGCGAGGCAGATAAACATACAGGTACAAAAAGGTTTTGAACCTCAGATTTTTTGGGCACAATAGAACGGTAGCTCACTGGAAAAGGACTGGCCACTCCAGCTTCAACATTACCTTCATTTTTCACATATCCATTGGCATCAACATACCGTTGGATATGATGTGAATCCATCCCGTAAGCCCCAAGACCTACAGCATCATTGACCACTTCAAGCTTTTCACAATTCTTTTGGGTCATCACATGATCACTCACCATGCGCCTCGCCTCTCTCACATACAATTGACCCGACCAACCATTGCCATTTTCAAATTCGTCCTTGCACAACCCCCATTTTGAAACAACCGCACGAACTTCTTCGGGAATACGGGGATGATATGCCAAAGTCCACATCAATCCTTGTTGATAATGCTTGTGACGCTGGATAATCATGTCTCGCTCTTGGTAAGTTGCATCAGGATAAGCATAATTCTGGCCAATAAAATCGGTTGAAAATCCTTTTTGATTATTGGTATCGGTTTTGCGATTGGGCATATCTGAATTGATCCATGGCACCAAAGGATCACCATAGTCATACATTTTGTTGACCGCCACAACCCTTGCCTCGTAATTTCTGAACAACAATTCGTAATCCATTTCATTGTATCCCAATGGCTTGCTAAAAGGAATTCTATTGTCTACATGATCCGTCAATGTCATTCGAAAACAATATGCCTGTATTTTATGATCTCCAGTTCCATCAACATCGGGCTTACCTGACCCAATAAAAGGCAAAAGACCTGACTTCGGGTTTCCTTTGATCACGTAAGGATCTACGCCCTCAATAAAATTGTGGTAATATGCATTTCGTGAAACGTTATTGCGCAGTGTCAACCCAGTTTTCCCAGCTTGCACACCATTCAATGATTCTCCATATTGACTGTTGGCCTCTCGACCTACTGTGTAACTGACCCCAGCTGCAGCCATCAGATCGCCTTCATATGTGCAGTCAATGAACATTTTTCCTATGTAAACTTCCCCAGATTCCATCTGAATCGATTGGATGGTTTTATCCATCACAACAACTCCATTTTCTCGGTTCAACCGTTGATGATACGCCAGGGAAATATTTTTCTCTTTGCTCAACATCGCCTCAAATACTTTCAATGCTGCCGAAGGTTCAAAAGTCCACATTGCATCTTCGTTGGTAGATGTCCTTGTTTGGCCGCCGTCTCTGTAAGATTCACGCGATTGCCATTTCCAATTTTCTGGCTGTAAATAAAACCGCTTGATGTTCTGATAAAATTCTCTGGATATGCCCCCGATGGCTTGCTTATTCCCAATATCGGTTTGTCCCAATCCTCCTGTTGTTAAGCCACCAACCCTGCCTGTGGGTTCGATCAAGATCACTTTTTTCCCCATCCTGGAGCCTTGAATGGCGGCTGATATCCCTGCCGAAGTTGCACCATAAACCACAAGATCAAATGTAGATGCGGCCTGGGCTTTGAACATGTCGAGGCTAAATGCATCGATCCACTGGATTGAAAAACGATTGTCCTTAATGGTAATGGGCAGCCAGATATGCATGCTTTCGTAAGGGTGATCTGGCTTGTTGATGTCCAACATGGCAATATAAGCATCATCCTTTCCCTGGACTTTCAGTATAAAAGTGGATTGCCCACCAAAAGTTTTCTCCATCCCCAGACCATTGTTGGGATTGATGCCAGAGCAAGGATTTCCATGGTATTTCCAAGGGCCTGCAAGGGAGGTACTTGTATAATACCGTGCAGGATTGGGGTCCCAGCCTGTTGATCCTGAAGCAATCAAATGATATACTCCATTTCGTTTAACAATCGCGGGAGCTTCGGTCTTTTCCAGGATACCGGCACATACCTGATACTTCCCCTCCGGCATGAGGTAATCAGCATTCATTTTACCCACAACAAATGCCTTGTCTGGCTTCCTTACTGCCAGGTGAAACAAATCGCCATTTTCTTCCTGATGAATGGCAAAATCGCCAGAGCCATTCTGGGAATTTCCACCCAGGAATTTGTGACTGTATACAAAAGGGCCCGTAGGACTTTTTGAAGTGGCCACGCCAACGAAACCTGTTTCTACTCCGAAACCTTTTAGGTACAATTTAAAGAAGGCCACAAAGTTTCCTGTCTTTGCATTGTAAACAATTTTGGGACGGTCAAAATTACTTTCACTTTGCAGATCGTGGTGATCATCGCTATTTCCGAGATAAAGCACCCTGCCGATATCTGACCACTTTACAAGGTCATTGGAAGCATAACAGTGAATTCCACCATCGGCGTGTTTTGCCTCAGACAATCCTTGAATTTTGTGGGTACCATACCAATAATAAACACCATTGTGATAAAGAACCCCGCCACCATGCGCATTGATGGGCGCTCCGCGTGAATCATTCCATAATTTACCAGGAAGAATTTTCGTCTTGGAACCCATATCCTGGGCCTGCAATAAACCCAGCCCCAAAAAGGTAATCAGTATTAATATGTGTTTCATGCCCTTGCCATTGAGATTCAATGTAAACAATTTTCTAATTAGGTGTATGTCTCTGTGGTTGGTATATTTGTATCTCAACCAAATGAAAAATTATTTTATGCAGAAAATTTTGATTGCCTGCCTGCTGGGCATCTCAACCATAGGGATGGCACAGGATACAACAGAAGTATTTGATTATAGCAAATTTGGTGATGCGCAAGGCGTAAAGCGCTATTGCACACAAAAAGTAGCCAATCAGACCCCTCAACGCATTGTTCATTTTGGCTATGAATCTACAGGAAGTTTTCAAATGCCTGGTGTACCATTGAGTGCCATGTTGCCTGCCATGCAAAACTTTACGGTCAACCGGGTTTCCGCTATTCGCGCCCTGGTAAACATACCCGTTGTGTCTACCAATAAAATCATCTGGCAATTGGGGGCCAATTATTGGGGCAGTAATTTTAACATTGAAAACCCCGGAACAAACCTTTTTGCAAAAGAACTGAACAATAACTCAATGACCAGCGTGGGTATCAACTCCACCATCTTCAAGCCATTGAATGAAAAGAATTTTCTGATTTTGCAAGCCAGTGTCGACGCCAATGGTATTTTCAAAAGCATGAGTGATGTCAACGGAAAGTCCCTTACGTTAAGTGCTACAGCCATTTATGGTTGGAAAACATCCGAAAAGAACATGATTGGAACAGGTATTGCCCGTACATACCGTGCAGGACAGCTCATCCATGTTCCAGTGCTGTTTTGGAACAAAACCTTTAATGACAGATGGGGTATGGAATTGCTGTTGCCCGCCAAAGGACATGTGAGGTATAATTTTTCTACTTCAAATATGCTTCAAGCAGGCTTTGAGCTTGAGGGCAACCAGTTTTCCATGAGATTGCCGAACAGCCAAAATGGAACGGTGTTCATCCAAAGGGGCGAATTCAAACCGAGGATCATGTGGGATAAGAAAATCAGTGGATTCATTTGGTTCAACCTTCAGGCAGGTCTTCGTTACAATTGGAGATTTGATGTAATGAACCAATATGATGCAAAAAAAGACAACCAACGCTATTTTTCCAGTAAGCTTGGTAACCCAATGTTCTTCAACTTCAGCCTGAATTTCGTATCACCTTAAGAGGTAAATCGCAATAACAAAAAAGCCCCACTTGAAATGGGGCTTTTTTTATGCATTAACGAATGCATGATATGCTATTTTGCAACCTGCCTTGTCCAAGTATCTGTTCTTCCAATCAAAGAAACTCCAATGAATCCCCTTACTTCAAGATTATTGGCTTTGTCCAGCTTCATGCTGCAAGAATAAGTGTTGCCGTTTTTAGGATCGTAAATATTCCCCTCTCCCCAAGTATTCTTTTCTTTGTACTCAAAACCCCAAACATTGATCAATCCGAGGATAGGACGTGTTCTGGTTGACTCATCAGGATGAAACTTGTCCACCTTAGGCTTACCAGTTTCAGGATCAATGGGTTCCTTTAACCATACCACTTTGCCCTGGAACTTGTCACCGTTTTTGTAAATGCGTACCATAGCATTGCCTTCACCTGTTTTCCAAACACCGACAATGGCATCCGAATTGTCTTGTTGGCTGCGAAAGGCAGTTGCCGTAATCAGCAACAAGGCAAGAGCGACTGTTGCCAAAAAACTTCCTTTGATGACAGCATAAATCTTTTGAGAAGAGAATTTAATTGTTTTCATGATCTGTTTCTTATTATACAACAAATATAGAAAAACTTATTTCCCAATGCAGCATCCTAAGCCAGCAGTTGGTAATAATCCATTTCTTGCCAATAATACAGGGTTTGGGAATAAAAAAGCCCCCTCCTGGTTAGAAAAGGGGGGCTAAAAATGATCACCCATACATGAGGATGAAAGTGGAGCTGGTGGGATTCGAACCCACGTCCAAACATATTCGCCGAATGCTTTCTACATGCTTATTTTGGAATTAATTGTCAGGAAACGGCAGGAGCCAAACGAACCAACTATTTCCGTAGCTGAATAGTCTTAATCAACCAGCACAGCCTATGGTTGAGGCAGCCTTATTTTTTTTGATTCAGCAGGGCGACTTGGTAAAGGCAAACCCGTCTGCCGGCTATAATGGGTGCGCTAATCTCTGATTAGGCAGCCATGGCGTAAGTGTTCTCGCCATTTATTGGTTTCGAATTCAGATTAAAGTGCTAATATTCGCAATGCACTGCATGCTTACATTCAAAGATCTACGCTGTCAATACCGGTCAGCCCCGATTGAACACACAAAATTACCCCATTTCCAGACAGAAATTGATAATTCTTTGAACAACTATTGTTAAAACGAAGAAGTTGCAATAAATTCGCATCCCAATCATCGCCCAGATGGCGGAATTGGTAGACGCGCTAGACTCAAAATCTGGTTATCGCAAGGTAGTGCAGGTTCGATTCCTGTTCTGGGCACTTTTCAAAAAACCCTGTAAACAATTGATTTACAGGGTTTTTTAATTTTTGATTCATCCCTAATTAAAAAATCAGTTAGTGTGCGAAAACCCAGCTAAACTGAACCAACATTTTCAAAATTACCTACCATTTGAATCCTGCGTGTGGAATTTTTCCAGGTGAGCGAAACATCGATCAACGCATCGGTTTGATGAAGAATGGCTCTTGATAATTCTCCGTCTTTGGGGCCTTTGAACATGACTCTACTTCCGAATTCGAGTGATATATCCAATTGAACCGACAGGCTTCTGATTTGAATGATCTGATGCTCAGGACTATGAATCAAATTGGAAATAGTGAAATGCTGCAATTCTCGCAGATCGATTTGCTGTCCATCGAATCGTAAGTGCCCCACATGTTTATTGAATGTTTTTCCAAACCATACAATCTCGGCCCTGGAGAAAAGTAAACTTACACCTGGATCGTTAGGATCTACAGCGTGAACCCAAAAATAACTTTCCGGAAAAGAGGATCCCCAGTTCTTCTCCCAATACCCCATTTCATTTTCCAATGCATAGCACATTCCTTTGTGACGAATTTCGCCGGATACAATTTGGGAGGTATTCAACACCGAGTGATAACATGGAAGATTCGGAATGTAGTACGCGTAACCCATGGAATTTTTAAACGTACGATTCGGTTCATTATTCATTACATTCAGATCGATCCTCAGATCATGCGTGTCTATAAAAATCGAATCTTTTGTCATCATGTTATTCCCCATGCGGAAAATGTGGCGTTCTGCATCGCAGGAAACCTCATCTTTAGAGAAATAAACAATCTCGGGTGTTTGATTTGGAATGAGCACTTGCAGGAACCCGAACTTATCATTTGAATTGTGGGTTGTATATCCGTAGATAAGAATGAATGATGCTTTATACTCTGTCGAATAAACCTTTTGAAACCATCCTTCGAAATACTTGTTTCGCTCAAAATTGCCCCTGAGGCTGGATGGTTTGTATTTTTCGAGCATTCAATGATGTTATCTATGCACCAAGTTACGCGGGAACAATGACAATTCCATTGTCTGACTTAGCATATAATATTTGTCCGCCACAAACAAATAGTTTTGCTATCTGCCCTTATTTTTGCTGACCATAACACATATATCTCATGGAACTAACAGTATACCAGGTTGATGCATTTACTGAAAAAATATTCGGTGGAAACCCTGCCTGCGTTGTTCCGCTTGAGCAATGGCTGGATGAAACGCTGATGCAACAAATCGCATTTGAGCACAACCAGTCAGAGACTGTCTTCTTTGTTAAAACTGGAGAAAAGTATCAAATTCGTTGGTTTACGCCAACAGTTGAAGTGGATATTTGTGGACATGCAACCATCGCATCGGCTTATGTACTGTTCAACCTGCTTGGATATGAGGGTGAAAAGATTGAATTCTTCTCGCACCGGAGCGGCCCATTGTCCGTTACCCGAAACGGAGAATTGTTGAGCCTGGATTTTCCAACTGATATAATTTCACCTGTAGAACTTGACGAAAAGCTGCTGAACTGTTTTAAAGAAGTCCCATTGGAAGCCTATCGTGGACGGAACGATTTCATGGTTGTATTTTCGGATGAAAAAACAATCAGGGAAATGCAACCGGTTTGGTCAGAGATCACAAAGCTAAATTCAAGGGGTTTGATTGTGACGGCACACGGAGAGCAGGTTGATTTTGTTTCACGTTGGTTTGGCCCACAGAGTGGCGTCAACGAGGATCCGGTAACAGGCTCAGCCCATACCACCTTGATTCCTTACTGGAGAACGGTGCTCCAAAAAGACGAAATGAATGCATTACAGGTTTCTTCGAGGTGCGGGAAACTGCATTGCCAATTCAAGGGAGATCGTGTGCTGATCAGCGGTTCGGCGGTACTCTATATGAGTGGGACAATTTATCTCTGATGCATTAATGATCTTTAGATCAATCACGGCTGATCGCATCATAGCTTGAATTGCTGCCCGCAATTTTCAAGTTATCAAAATAACAAGTCAGATCACTGCCTGCTGCACTCCCAATTCCAAGATAAATGCCCCATTTGATGCGGAAACGATTGAACGCAACAGCATTTATGCCTGACAGGTTGATATGCTTTACGCCATCTTTCCAAACTTCTATAACCCCATCAGTTGCTGTGCTGTATTTACAGTGGAACACAAATTTTTCCCATTTCCCGTAATTGGGCTTTGTAAAATTATTGTCCACCACCAATGCTGCAGGCGTGTAGACATTGGCACCAAACACACGCCAGTTCCAATCATCCCCGGTTGGGGTTGTTCCGTTTCTCATCCTTAACTGGCAAAACCCAAGGCTTGAAACCGGAGGGTTAAATGACGGATTAGAGACAGGACCAAATTGAAAAATGCAGGGCTTGATTCCATTGGTGTTCTGTTCCTGGGGTTTGAGTATTTTTATACTCGCCCAGACCTCATTACCGAGGCTGGTTGCATCAGCCATGGTATTGCCCTTGTCTCTGAATCCTTTTGCGGCATCGGAATAAAAGTAAAGAATTGTTTTTAGGTCACTTCCAGACAAGCTCACTTCTGCCCTGTCCAACCCTTTGAGCAAAATAGTTTTCATCACTTTATTGGCAGCATTCAATGGATCCGCCACAACAGTAACAGCGTTTTTAAGCGGAGAATCATCTTCCAGAATCAGGTTTTTAAGAGGGTCATTGCCCTCAAAATCCCATGAATATAACACGCTGGATACCACTGGAGGGGTTGGTGTAACCAAGGGTGCCTTTTTAGAACTACACGCACATACAATTGAGCATATAAATGCTGTAAACATTGGCTTTTTTAAACGCATCATATGACTGGTGACTTTATTTCGCAACATCAATCTTAACTTTTTTGTTCTTGATCCGTTCTTCCTTGATCAATTGGAGTGTAGGACCTGCCTTTGATTTACGGATGGCTACAAAAGAAAAGAAATCCTTCACTTCTATCAACCCGATTTCTTCTTTTTTCAACCGACCCTTGTTGGTAAGAAAACCAACAATATCAATCTTGTTCACCTTGTCTTTCTTGCCAACACTCACGTAGAATGTTGTCCAGTCAGGCTTTGCGGGCAATCCAGCATCGGCATTCAATTCAATTTCAATGGGTGCTGGATCGATATAACCAGGGACTGTTTCCTGCGGCGCAAGCAATAAAATAGCCGTTCCACTGGCTTCCATCCTGGCCGTGCGGCCGTTGCGGTGGATGAATGATTCCTGGGTAATAGGAAGTTGATAATGGATAATGTAGCGGATGTTAGGGATGTCCAGTCCGCGAGCAGCAAGGTCTGTAGTGACCAATACATTGGAGCTGCCATTCCTGAACTTGCACAACGCGATATCACGCTCTTGCTGTTCCATGGCGCCATGATAAAATACATTTATAATTCCCTTGTCTTTGAGAAACTGACTGGTTTGCTCAACTATCTCGCGTTGATTACAGAAAATAATGGTCGACCGATTACCCAGTGTACAAATCACGCTGAACAGTGTGGTGGATTTGTCGGGATTTGCACTCCTGACCATTTGAACGGCAAGTGCCGGAGACTTCTCCCCTGACAGGAAATTGATTTCAACTGGATTTTTCAATCCAACAAAATCAGGTATTTCTACAGCCTCTGTGGCAGAAGTAAGAATGCGTTTTTTCAGTGCTGGGAGGGATTCAATGATGAATGACATTTCCGCTTCAAACCCTTGCTCCAGGGACTTATCGAATTCATCCAAGACCAGGGTTTCAATATGCGTGGTGACGATATTTCCTCGCCTGATATGGTCTGCAAGCCTGCCTGGAGTACCTACGATCAGAGCGGGAGCCTGTTTAAGGTTGTTTTCTTCCGTTTCTCTCAGGTGCCCACCATAGCAACAGGTAACCTTGAATCCTGTTCCCATTTTTTTGAATACCTGCTCAATTTGCAAGGCCAGTTCACGAGATGACACAACAATCAAGGCCTGGGTAACCGACTTGGTTTTTTCAAGCAATTGTGTAACTGGAAGCAAAAAAGCCAAGGTTTTTCCAGACCCTGTGTCGGCCAGCAGGACTACTGCATTGTTGGTTGCATTGGCCTCCAATGAAGCCTGTTGCATTGGATTCAAAGCCTTGATCTGTAAATTGGAGAGCGCATCCGCAATGGAAAAAGAAGTTGACTGCATGGTGCAAAAGTACACCAATTCGACTGGTACATATGGACAAAAAAAGGAACTGGGGTTTGCCCAGTTCCGCGATACAGCAGTTTTAAACCCTTTTACGGAATCCTATTGTCTGCTTTAATCAACCGGCATGGGACGATGTCCTTTAACCGACTGAAGCAAAGATAGCGTCTGTGGTAGGTCGGATTCAATGAGAAAAACTTCTTTTGTGGATGATTTAAATCATCCACAAAATAC
>CALPWM020000022.1 GCA_943327275.2 Chitinophaga pinensis | reverse complement strand
TGGGTATGCAGAAAACTGAAACCCAAAAAAGAAATCAATCCAATGATCAAACCAGAAATCGAAGTAACCAGCTTAACATATAATCCGCCGGCAATGGTATTCAAAACAAATTCACCAGTGGTATTGATGTCAAAAAAAAGCTGCATCAAACCCGCCAAGGTGCCCACAAATCCGAAGATGGGGGCCGTCCGTGAAATCACACCCAATACACTGAGGTTTCGCTCCAGGTTATACATTTCAAGCCTTGCAATACTCTCCATGCTTCTTTCAATGGCATCAATGGGTTTTCCGATGCGTTGTATCCCTTTATCGATTATGCGTGCAACAGGATTATTGGTGTTTTTAGTCATGGCCCTTGCTGCGGAAATATTTCCGTTGACAATATGGTCACGGATGATGCGCATAAAATTTTCATCAATTTTTCCTGCTTTCCTGATGGCTATATACCTTTCGAAGAAAAAGAATAAAGCAAGCACGAAGAGAAACGCCAATGGAATCATGATCGCACCGCCAGATTGCAAAACATCCCAAAGGTGCATGGGGCTTGATGTTTTTGCCGTGGCGGCAGGATCAACCGGAGCTCCTGTAGTGATCTGAAGAAAGTTGATTGACATAAATACTGTTTGAACAAAATTATTGAAAATCAGAATGCCAGATGGCGTCATGAAGATGCAACTTTATTTATTAAGAAGTTGGTAAAGTTGGCTGGCCCGCAGAAAGCTCCCAACGCCCTACAAGCTTTACCAGCACATCAACAGCTTTTTCCATGTCTTGCACACTCACAAACTCATGTTTCGAATGAAGCGCCATTTCACCGGTAAATATATTGGGGCAAGGAAGCCCCATGAAAGAAAGCCTTGATCCATCAGTACCGCCTCGCACAGGATGAGACAATGGTGTCAATCCACATTCCCTGATGGCATCGGCGGCATGCCTGACAACATCCGGATGTTGATCAAGAACTTCCCGCATGTTGCGGTATTGTTCCTTTACTTTATAATGATAGGTGGCACCGGGGTATTGGACCATCACGCCCTTGAGAATGTCTTCCAATAAGGCCTCATGTTCAGCAAGCTTAGCAGTTTCAAAATCCCTGATGATGAATTTTATTGAGGCAGATTCGGCCCCTCCCTTGATATCCGTTGGATGAAAAAAGCCCTGCCTGCCTTCCGTAACCTCTGGCGTCATGGTATCCTTTGGCAATGCAGCCACAAAATCAGCGGCTATCTTGATGGCGTTCACCATCTTCCCTTTTGCGCTGCCAGGGTGTGCGATGATGCCGTTGATGATGATTTCAACGCCGTCAGCAGAAAAAGTCTCAAACTCCAATGATCCCAATTCACTGCCATCGAGTGTATAGCCGAAATCAGCCCCAAGCTTTTGCATGTCTACATGTTCTACACCCCTGCCCACTTCTTCATCTGGTGTAAACAATATTTTCAGCTTGCCATGCTGTATGGAGGGATCATTGACCAAACGACGAGCAAATTCCATGATGATGGCAACGCCTGCCTTGTCATCGGCACCAAGCAGCGTCAAACCGCTGGCAGTAATGATGTCATCCCCTATTCTCTGAAGAAGGTAAGGATGTTCTTTGGTGGTGATGACCTGAGAGGGATCATCGGGCAGCACGATATCCTGCCCGGCATAGTGCTGGTGCAGTATGGGTTTGACATTGTTACCGCTGCAATCTGGTGCAGTATCCACATGAGAGCAAAAACATATCACAGGAACATCCTTCTCGGTATTGGATGGAATGGTCGCGTATACATATCCCCATTCATCCATGTGGGCGTCTGCAATCCCCATTTGAACCAGCTCCTGGGCCAGCAAGGATGATAAATCTTTCTGCTTTTCAGTAGATGGAAAGGAATTGCTTTCGGGATCGCTTTGTGTATCGATGGCAACGTATCGCATGAACCGCTCTGCAATGGACATATGTTCAGTTTAAAACAAAAATAGGTAAACTTCTGCACGAGCCTCTTTGGAGCGAGGGATATGAACCGAGGTAAATGGATAAAAATATCATCCGAAACGATGGCCTCTCAGAAAAGAGGCAATATCCATCCGCTTCTTTCCTTCAAGCTGCAATTCTGTTATGGACACCCATCCATCAGCTGCAGCAAAACGCAGGAATGACTTTCCATCAGTACGGTACTCACCAGGAAGGGTACCAGTTGAAATGGTTTCGAAGGAAACTTTATACACTTTCATCATCTTTCCTTCAAGGAAACTGAAACAACCTGGGTAAGGCGACAATCCACGAACCAGATTATAGACTTGTTGCGCTGTTTTATTCCAGTCAATCTTGCAAGTGGTGGTATGGATTTTGGGGGCCGAAGGCAAATCTTCTACAACTGCGATTGACGCTTGTGGCCTTGGGACCAAGATACCCCTGCAATATTGATCAAGTGTTTTAAAAATAAGCTCAGCACCCAATGCCATCATCTCATCATGCAACTCACCCGCAGTTTCATCTTCCCGTATCTGTATCTTTTCTTGCATCAACACATCTCCTGTATCAATGGCATGCTGAAGCCTGAAGGTTGTAAGACCCGTTTCCTTTTCCCCAATGATGATGGCCCAATTGATGGGCGCCGCCCCCCTGTAGTTGGGCAGCAAGGATGCATGCAGGTTGATGGTGCCCATGGGAGGCATGTTCCAGACGATTTCAGGAAGCATTCTGAAAGCAACAACCACCTGCACATCCGCTTTCAATTCCTCTAAAGCTGTAATGAATTCGGGATCTTTCAACTTGATTGGTTGAAGCACGTTCAGCCCTTTTTCAATTGCAAATTTTTTGACAGCACTTTGAGACATCTGCATTCCCCTTCCAGCTGGTTTGTCGGGAGCGGTGACTACACCAACAACCTGACAACCCTCAGTCACCAACTTCTTGAGTATGGCAACAGCAAAATCAGGTGTGCCCAAGAAAACAATCCTACAATGCTTCACATCCATATTGCTGCAAAGGTAATTGATAAGTTGAGGGATTGAAGACAGTTGGCTTAAAATCCTCTACAATAATGGTTATCTGTAGATCAAATACTTCGTCCTGATTTTATTGAATGCCAACAAACCCGGAGCCCAACTTTTCCTGATGGCTTCCTCAGAAATCCCTGTTTTAAGCTGCTCCATGAGTGTTGCATTCCCTGCAAGCTTGTTGAAGAAAGAAGCCCGGGAATCACCTGATTTTGGAAGGATAAAAAACTTTTCCTTCTCCGGAAACAGTCTGTAGGCTTCGATGAGATAAGAAAGATTCAACTGGTTATTGAGTGTTGACCTGATGGATGATGCATCACCGGAAACATTCCAACCATAACAAAGCTGATCCTTTAACTTGGGTGCATTGGCTCCAGGCATGGCTTTGGGAGTAAATGCATACATGCTTGACGGCAATGAGGGATGACCAAAAATCTGAAAGGGAGCAATGGTACCGCGCCCTTCACTCAATACTGTCCCTTCAAAAAAACAGGTGGAAGGATACCAGTAAATCGAGGATAGATTGGGTAGATTCGGAGATGGTTTGATGGGAAGATCGTACACGCTTGCCCTTGAATAGTTCTTGCAGGGTATGATTTTCATGGGTTGCTTTCTCTCCCCTTTCATTTGGTTGTAGGCTTTTATGGCAGCGGGTTTCAACCATTTTTCACCCACCAGCATTTGTGCATATTCACCTATTGACATGCCATAAACAACAGGCACTGTTTGCATACCAACAAATGAACGAAAAGCTGTGTCAAGCACAGGCCCATCCACATAATGAATATTTGGATTGGGGCGATCGAGCACGATCAATGGTTTCCCGTTGATAAATGCAGCTTCCATATAGGCCTCAAGGGAAGAAATAAACGTATAAAAACGAACACCCACATCCTGGATATCAAACAGCAATAGGTCAATGTTTTCAAGATCCTCTTTTGAAGGACCGCGCTTGGGCCCATAGAGTGAAACCACAGGAATACCTGTTTTTTCATCCACATAATTGCCAACTTTTTCACCGGCATCAGCAGTACCCCGAAATCCATGTTCTGGTCCAAAAATGAGCTGCACTTTAATGCCTTTTCCCATCAACAGGTCGACCAGGTGCTGATCCCCAACCATGGATGTTTGGTTGGCAAATAACCCTATCCGCTTTCCTTTCAACAATGGAAGGTATTGATCCAGGTTGGCTGCACCGGGCTGGATCAACCCTGGAGGAGTTTGAGCTGTTGAAAAAAGCGTGGTGAAAGTCAGCAAGATCAGTATGGTAAACTTTCTCATTGTTTTAGGGCTTTATTTCAATAAAAATAAAAGAATAAAGGTAGTTTTGCCGAATTATTTCTGCTGAAACATCCAGCGCCCAATGACTTGTTTTGTCATTTGCAGGCAGGTTCCCCAGTTGAAATGGAACAATTAAAAAACAATTTATGCAAGTTAAAAGCGGAGACGTAGTAAGAGTTCATTACACTGGCACACTGGAAGACGGATCACAGTTCGACAGTTCAGTAGGCCGTGCCCCATTGGAATTTACCGTTGGTGCAGGCCAAATGATTGCAGGCTTTGATGCCGGCGTTGTTGGCATGGCCGTTGGCGAAAAGAAAACCATCCTGATTGATCCAGATCATGGCTATGGTCAAAAAGATCCGACCGCGATCATTGAATTTCCATCATCCAATATTCCGGAAGGAATGACGGTTGAAGTTGGCATGAAGCTGAACCTTCAAAACCAATACGGACAGCCTGTTCCTGTTGTAGTGATGGAAGTAAAAGAAGAGGTGATTGTCATGGATGCCAACCATTTCCTTGCAGGAAAAGACCTCACGTTTGAAGTTGAGATCGTTGAGATTGTAAGCTAAACTTCTTTCGTAATCATATAGCACCACCGCAACAACTTCCCTTTGAAATCAAATGGAGTAGTTGCGGTGGTGATGTTTTTGACCGTTCCGTTGATTCCCGCCTCATCCAGTTCAAACTTTCTGGCATTGGTACTGAAATACAGTACTCCACCTGGTGAAAGCACCCTCAGGCATTCATTGATCATTTCAACATGCATCGGCTGAATATCAAGCACATCCTTCATTGATTTGCTGTTGCTGAATGTGGGAGGGTCGAGCACAATCAAATCAAAACTTTCCTTTTCAAGTGTGGGTAAATATTGCAGCACGTCTACCCTTTCGTAGCTGAATTGTTGACCTGAAAAACCATTCAGTTCCATATTGTTCCGCGCCCATTCCAAATAAGTATTGGAGAGGTCTGCGGAAACAATGCTTTTTGCACCGCCTGCGGCTGCATAAACGGAAAATGATCCGGTGTAACAGAACAAGTTCAAGACCCGCTTGCCTACAGATGTTTTCCTGACCATATCCCTGGTGATGCGGTGATCAATGAACAACCCTGTATCCAAATAATCAGTGAGGTTGACCAGGAACTTTAATCCACCCTCCTCCACTTCAATAAATTCTTTCCGATCGTCTGTTTTTTGGTACTGGTCCTGCCTGCTCTCCTTTCTTCTTCGCTCTTTGAGATAAACCTGGTCTTCCGTTTTGGCCAGTACATGCCTGACTACCTCAAGACTGTCTTCCAGCCAACGGTCATAATCCTCCTCAGAAAGCCGGTGATTGCTCCTGTATTCCGTCACCAAAACATTCTCCCCATAGACATCAATGATCAGGGGAAACTCAGGCAAATCACGGTCATATAACCGATAGCAGGAAACACCTTGCTGCTTTGCCTGTTTTTGCAAGATCCTGTAAACCTTCTTAAGACGGTTATCGAACATGATGAGTTTGGCGTCGGACATGCAGGCAAGTTAAAGCAATTCTCTACTTTTGTAAAAATACTAGCATGAAATACTTCCTCGCCGCTTTTCTGTTCATGATCACAGCCTGTTCACTGAATGGCCAACAGACTGCCATCAATCCTGAAGCTTTTTCAAAAGCCATCGGTGCAGGAAAGATTCAGGTGCTTGATGTCAGAACTGCTGATGAATACAAAAGCGGTCATATCAACAACGCATTGCAAGCCAACTGGCTTGATAAAAACGAGTTCAACGACAGAACATCCCATCTCGATAAGAATAAACATGTTTACATCTATTGCCTGAGTGGTGGGAGAAGTGGCGCAGCTGCTGAGGTCTTGCGCGCAAAGGGGTATACCGTTACCAACCTGGAAGGTGGCATCAATGCATGGAAACGTGAGGGAAAACCATTGGTAGGTGTTGATCCCAATGCCAAACAAACCAGCATGGCTTCCTACGAAGGCCAGGTCAGGAGCACCAAGATTGTTTTGGTGGATTTTGGTGCCGAGTGGTGCCCTCCCTGTAAAAAGATGGAACCCGTACTGGATGCCTTCATGAAACAGAACAGCAAAAAACTCACCCTGGTAAAAATGGATGGCGGCATTGAAACAGCCCTCATGAAATCCTTAAAAGTAGAGGCCTTGCCAACTTTTATCCTCTACAAAAATGGTAAAGAGGTTAAAAGAAAACAAGGCCTCGTGACGCAGGAAGAATTCAATTCCTGGTTAGACTAATCTATTTCTTTGCTTTCTGCATGGCATTGGTTGATGGACCGCCACCCCTTGGTGCGCCCAAACCGCTGATGGCAGAAGCTCCCTTGAACAACTGGAACCTGCTGGGCATCTCCCTCACAGGCCACATGCCATTGGACTCATTGATGTCTGCGGTTTCGCGCATTGGATCCAAACGAATGCCGGTTACCTCTTTGTTTTTTACAAACAACTTGGTTACTTTTTCCTCATTCAATTTCCAGATGCCTACAGGAATCCTGTCCACTTCCTTGCTGCCATCCTTGAACGTCCATTCAACAATAATGGGCATGACCATTCCGCCTTTGTTGCTGAATTGCAGCTCATAGAAATGCTTGTCTTCCCAGGCGGCATAATTGGCATTGTCTTTTTGTGCATCCAACTGTTGCTGAGCCATATCCTGGAACATTTTTACATCAGCATTCCTGTTGTAGTAATAGTAGTCGCGAAGGGTTGTATCGGTATTGGTATAATAGATCAGATTCTTGTCTTCGCGGTTCCTGACCTTGCTGATGGTTTCAAATTCCGGAGCCTTCATGGATGCCATGTTTTTGTTGGCGTCCAACCTGAACCATTTTACTGAATCAATTGAAATATCCACAGGCTCAGTGCCATAATACCAACCTCTCCAGAACCAATCCAGGTCTACAGCACTGGCATCTTCCAGCGTCCTGAATAGGTCATTGGGTGTTGGGTGTTTGAAGGCCCACCTCCTTGCATATTCCTTGAAAGCATAATCAAACAACTCTCTCCCCATGATGGTTTCACGCAGGATGTTCAACCCTGTTGCAGCCTTTGCATATGCATTTGATCCAACGCTGGCAACATTATCGCCCTTGGTCATGATGGGTTCCAGCATATCCTTTGGAAGCTTCATGTAGTCTGCAATCAGGTGTGCAGGACCGCGGCGAGAAGGATAATTGTTGTCAAACTCCTGCTCCGTCAGGAACTGTACAAAGGTGTTTAAGCCTTCATCCATCCACCAGTATTGTCTTTCATCAGAGTTGATGATCATGGGAAAGAAATTGTGCCCCACTTCATGAATGATTACACCAATTGCACCATATTTTGTAGCCTCACTGTAGGTCCCATCTTTTTCAGCCCTGCCATAGTTCATGGCAATCATGGGGTATTCCATTCCAATCGATGCCTCCACTGAAATGGCCACTGGATAAGGATAGGCAATGGTGAATTTTGAATAGGTCTTGATGGTATGGTAAACGGCCTTGGTTGAATATTTTTTATAGATCGGATAGGCTTCCTTTCCATAATAGCTCATGCACATCACTTTCTTTCCTTCAACATCAGCGGCCATGGCATCCCAGACAAGACGGCGGGATGAGTTGAACGCAAAGTCGCGAACATTGATGGCCTCATAACTCCAGGTCTTCTTTCCTTTGGATTTATCCTTAGCATTTTCAATGGCTTCAGCCAGGGTCACCACTTCAATGGGTTCAGTGGCTGTTTGGGCTTGCTGCCAGCGTGCCATCTGTGCAGGAGACAATACAGTGGCAAGGTTTTTACATTCCCCTGTGGCAGCAACAATATGATCTTCTGGGACTGTGATGTTCACCTTATAGTTTCCGAAAGTCAGTGCAAACTCGGCACCACCGCTGAATTGCATGTTCTGCCAGCCTTGAAAATCGCTATAGACAGCCAAGCGTGGGAACCATTGTGCAATGGAATAAAGATTGTTGTCATCTTCCGCAAAATACTCATAACCGCCCCTTCCATATCGGGTAAGCTTATCAGGAATTTTATAATTCCAATTGCATTTGAAAACAAATTTCTGACCTGGCTTCAAAGGAATAGGCATTTCAACCCGCATCATGGTTTGGTTAACCGTATAGCTGAGGGGCCGGCCGGTGGCATCTGTCAATGCAGTGATGTTCACGCCATAGCCATTGAGGTATTCTTTGGGATTCATCTGCAACAACTGCTGGTGCGTAAGCCTTGTACTCATGCTTGAAGGCTTGTCATAATTGTTATCACTGTTGGGGTGATGAAAATTCTCGTCTACCTGCAACCAGATATAGGTGAGGATATCCGGAGAGTTGTTGAAATAGGTAACTGTTTCAGCTCCTGTCAATACATTGCTTTCCTCATTGATATCAACATTGATATCATAGTCAGCCCGTTGCTGCCAGTATTTTGGTCCTGGGGCACCACTGGCAGTCCTGTATTCGTTAGGATCCTGTAGCAGATAATCAAGTTGCTCAAACCTGTTTCCATGGTTTGAACCAGCATTTCGCAAGGGTTGCGCCTGGGAAGTGACCAACGATAGCGTCAGGAACAGGGCAATAAAAATGGATTTACTCATGATTGTGATTTTACATTTTACCAATTATCATCATTCAAAAATAATACACTGCATATTTGGTCTGATGGGATCGAAATCATATTCCAGGATTTGTATTTAGGATAGGTTTGAAACAGTATTATGTCAATCTATCAACTTAAATCAATTCCTATGACTTCTGTAACCAAAAGAGCAGCTTTTCATTTTTTTCTTCTGCAATATATACTTTTAATCACTGTTTTTCTGATGATGGGATGCAAAAAAACAGCGGTTGATTCAATACCAAACCGCGTCCCAAAACCAGAGGGTACCATTGTATATTCTAATGCAATCCTGGACTCCGTTTCGCCGATCAATAAAACAACCTCTTGGCACAACACCAACAAGTCGTTTTCCCGCTTGTTCGACTTGCAGTTCTCCCTTTATAGTGGATTTGAGTTGACGGCTGCACAACAATTCATCCCCTTTAATTATACCAATCAGCATACCTGGAGCGCCAACAAGACTTACTATTGGCAAAGTCCTGGGGCCTATGTCTACACAGATCTAACAGGCGATGGCAAAAAAGACCTCTGGGCATTTTTCTATAGAAATCCATGGCCCACCAACGCAAAGGGGCTGAACCTGTTTACGGAATACGAAGCTGATTCTACCAGGTATACCGTACAACTCGGATTAACCGAAGTGAGGAAAATTGTATTGTCGGATCTTGATAATGACGGAAGCAAGGAAGTCGTACTCTTTTCAACTGGTTTTGACGGCGACCCCTTTCCCGGAGATTCTATCAGCATCTTCTATCCCAAAGATAAAACGTATCAGAATCTCAGCTTAGACCTCGGTTATTTTCAGGGAGGTACAACCGGCGATATCAATGGAGATGGGCTGATTGATATCATCGCTTACTCAGGGGGAAGCAAGGCTGTACCCATCCACCCTACCGCATACATCAACCTTGGAAACAGAAAATTCAAATTGAGCAACCAGATTTTCAAGGGATTTACCATCACAAATGATGACAACTACTATGCTGTAGAGCTCTTTGACATGAACAATGATGGGTTGCTCGATCTCTTGCTGGGTGGCAAGGAAAAACTTAGGTTGATCCTCAATAACGCTGGTACATTCAACAGAGCTGCAGCCATCAATATCCCCATAGAACCCGGCTTGGGCTTGATGGACCTGGCATTTATGGATTTAGATGGAGATGGAAAAACAGACATCCTCACAATGAACAACAAGGACGTTTATCAGGGGTATGCGCTAAGGCTTTATTTAAATAGGGGCAAATCTTTCGTGAACGCTACCAAAGATTATTTCAATAACAGTGAAGAAAAAGGATTGAACACCTGGATAAAATGGCTTCGCCTTTTTGACCAGGACAAGGATGGCGATGTTGATATTGTTGCCGACGGGCTTTATGGCGCATTGTTTGACAACAGAAACAAAATTCACTGGCAGAACAATAGTGGCTATTTTACCATGGTAAAGCAATAGCAGGATGCTTTCCTAAAAAGGAAATCTTTCAATGGCAAGCTTGAGTGCAAACAGCAAAACAAATGCTGAAACAAAGCTTACCCAGCGCTGATGGGCCTTGGCATGAATCCTTGACGACACCCATACGGTCAATAGCACAAGGACAACCACAACAATTTGGCCAGCTTCTAGTCCAAGATTGAAGCTGAAAAGCCCCCAGACCAATTGCTGATCTGCTGACAACATCATACTGATATAATTGGCATAGCCAAGGCCATGGATAAGGCCAAATCCCAGTGCAATGGCATACTGAATTGTATGACTGACTGACTGTTGCTTTTGCATGAACAAATTCATCATTGCCGTGATCAGGATTGTGCAGGGAATCAAAAATTCAACCATCTCACTCTTCACATTGATCATGTTAAGGACACTCATGAACAAGGTGAGGGCGTGGCCAACAGTAAATGCGGTAACCAGGACCAGGACCTTCTTCCAATCAGCAACAGTATAGATGATGGCCAATACTGTAATAAAAAACAGGTGGTCTGTTGCATCCCAGCTCATGATATGAGACCAGCCAATCTTAAAATAAAATATAAAATCCTTCATGTGCAGAAAGACTGAAAATAATCAGACTTTTGTGGAAGATGAAAAGATTGGCATATTTTTTTTCAATGTTGGCTATCCCTTTCTTAATGGGGAGCAGCCACCCCTTTTTTGTTTCCATTACAGAAGTGGAATACAGCAGCAAAACAAAAGAGCTGGGTATTGCAACCAAATTTTTCCCAGATGACCTTGAAGAGGCCCTTAGAAAGTCTACCGGAAAGAAATTTGATATCATATCCGGAGAAAAAAAATCCACCGGAGAAGCCATCAACAACTATTTCAGCAAGCATGTGCAGGCAATCATCAATGGAAAGCCAAGACAACTCAGTTTCCTGGGATACGAGATCGAGAAAGAAGTGATTTGGGTGTATTACAATGCCACAAAAGTTTCAGGAGTCAAATCCATTGAAGTGATTTCTACCCTGATGTATGATTATAAGGCAGAACAGACCAATATCATTCACATCAAAATCGATGAAAAAAGGCAAAGCTTTAAACTCAATGCCCCTGAGCAGTCTGCAAAGCTTGCAAAATAGCATCATGCCCCTATCAATTGGATAAAAGGCAAAAAATACTGCAAAGCCCCCAACAGCAATTACACCATGTTATTTCGCATTGGCCACTGCGATGGCCCTGATGGTTTCAGCAGCGAATGCTGAAAAGGCCTCCTGGGTTTGGGCATCACCCCCCAGCATGGCTGGTGCACCTTTATCGCCCCCTTCCCTGATGCTTTGCACCAGTGGTATTTGTCCCAGAAAATTCATGTCCAGCTGATCAGCCAGGTTTTTGCCACCATCCTTTCCAAAAATATAATACTTGCTGTCGGGCAGTTCTGCAGGGGTAAACCATGCCATGTTTTCCACCAGTCCAATGATGGGAACCTTTGTTTGGGCCTGCGAGAACATGGATATGGCCTTCTTAGCATCTGAGAGGGCCACTTCTTGTGGCGTGGTAACTACCACCGCCCCTGTAACCGGGATGGTCTGTACCAGTGTCAGGTGAATATCTCCAGTGCCGGGAGGCATGTCGATGACCAGGTAATCCAATTCACCCCAATGGACATCAGTTACAAACTGACGTATTGCACTGCTGGCCATAGGCCCTCGCCAAACCACTGCACTTTTTTCGTCTACCAGCAGTCCGATGCTGATCAGCTTGATGCCATGCTGTTCAAGAGGAACAATCTTGTCTTTTCCTTCGATATTTTCCATCAAAGGCCTTTGCCCGCGCACACCAAACATGATGGGAACACTTGGACCATAAATATCTGCATCCATCAAGCCCACTTTGGCGCCCTGTTGCGACAAAGCAAGGGCAAGGTTTGCAGCGACTGTGGACTTTCCTACACCCCCTTTCCCACTCACCACAGCGATAATATTCTTTACTCCGGGCAATACAGACGTGAGGTCAACCCTGATGGAACTGGTATTGGCAGTAAAATTAACGATGACCTCTAGGCCTTCGTCCATGTGATCATGGATGGCCTTTTCACAATCCCTCCTGATCAACTCTTTCATCGGGCAGGCCGGTGTTGTCAGCACAACGGTAAACTCAACTGCATTTTCACTGATGATAATGTCTCTTACCATGTTCAATGTAACCAGGTCTTTCTTAAGATCCGGTTCCTGAACATTGCCCAAAGCCTTCAATACCTCTTCTGTACCCATAAATATAAATTGTTAAAAAATTCTAGGAACTGCAAAAATAACCAATCATGTGCTACTTTGTTTATGGAAAAGATGCACTTAATTTGTGAAAGAATGAATTGGATGAAAAAACTACTCAGGCTATCCCTATTGATCATGGTGTTTATGCCCTTTGCGGCGAAGGCACAGTTTGAAACTTTTAAGGATACTGTGGTACAGCTTTATGGCGTAGTGATGACAGCGGACAGCCTTAGGGGCCTTCCAGCGGTAAGTATTCTGGTAAAAGGTACCGGAAGAGGTACACTCACCAACGGCCAGGGTGTTTTCTCGATTGTGGTATTGAAGGGCGACGAAATTGAGTTCAGTTGCATTGGTTTCAAAAATAAGATCACAAAGATTCCTACCAACCTGGAGGGCAATCAATTCAGCATCATCCAATTGATGGTCAATGATACCTCTTTCCTTCCTGCAGCCATCATCAAGCCCAGGCCCTCAAGAGAGCAGTTTGAAAGGGATTTTGTGAGTACAGACGTACCTGATGACAACATTGAGATTGCCCGAAGGAATACTGACATGGCCACAAGAAGGATGCTCATGCGAACCCTCCCCAACGACGGGAAGGAGTCAGTAAACATGAACCTTGCCAGGAGTGCCCAAAAATACTATTATACCGGCCAGGCGCCCCCCATGAACATTTTTAACCCCTTCGCATGGGGAGAATTCATCCGTTCCTGGAAGAGGGGTGATTACAAGAAGAAATAAAACAAATGACCACCCCAATACGCCAAGCAGTCGCCGTATTCTGTGGATCCAAGCATGGGTCAAATCCAATTTATACCACAGATGCTGCAACATTGGCCAAGGAGCTGGCCCTTGGAGGGCTTGATATTGTATACGGCGGTTCGAAAAAAGGCATCATGGGAACGCTTGCCAATAATGCCCTTTCAAATGGTGCCCATGTTATAGGCGTAATCCCAGAAATGTTGCTTGCATGGGAACATGAGCATGAAAGCCTCACCAAACTGATCATCACCAAAGACATGCATGAAAGAAAAAGAACCATGTATGAGATGGGTATTGCAGGAATTGTTTTACCCGGTGGCTTTGGAACATTGGATGAAATGTTTGAGATGCTGACATGGAACCAACTGAGCATTCATGACAAAAAAATCTACATCCTTAACTCTGGAGGTTTTTATGATCACCTGATCAAACACATGGAGTTGCTTGCTGACAATGGTTTTCTCTATGACCCACTCTGGAACAGGATCAATACATTCGATACCCCTTCAGCCCTGGTTGCGGCACTTTTTGAAGACCTCAAGATCAAAAGCCAGTTGTAAAAGTGGGGCACATGCTCTGTCTCCCACCGCCATACATGGTGGAATAAATACCGTCATATTGCATGTACATCTCAGTGGCACCCCTGCTGTTGTTGAAGTATTTCAAAGGAGAGTTGGATACGTCATAACTGAACATGAACTTGAAACTTTTCCATTGGTAACCAATCATGGGAATATAAGCGTCTCCTGGTCGAAAAAACATGGCCCCAATGAGTTGTTGATCACCGGCACCAACAACATTATAATTCAGTTGTAGCCCTCCAACAAATTCCGAAGCTTTCGCCTGTTGACTGTAATAGATGCTGGGTGTTAGAATAATCCGGTTGTTCAATTTCACCACTGCATCTGCAAAAAAAATGGACCTTGGCGAGATGGTATTGTCATAATTGGGTGTGGATGCAAAAAAAGTTTCCTGGGGCTTGTTGAGATGGTGCATGCTGAACCCGGCATGGAGGTATACATGATCACTGGGGAAATAGGCATAATTCAACCCAGCCTGCAAATCAAAATACCCAATCGAATTGTTCTGAAAAATTTCTCCGCTCGGAGTGGCCCCGTCAAAAAACCTTCCATTCCACTGGTTGTCAAAAGTCAATTTGTCTACACTGATTTGTTTACCCGCATAACCAAGATTGAACCCCGCAGACAACAACCCCGTAGACCCCAACATCTGGTGATAAGCGACCGATGCATAGGCCTTTGTTGACCTGAGGTTACCTGTACCAGCAACATCTTGCAAGATCATCCCACCAAGACCCATCCAACCACTCCTGAACCTGTCCCGCAAGAACTGGAAATCTCCAAATATGCTCATTGTTTTATAAGGAACGGGAATTGAAGTCCATTGGTCTCTGTAATGGGCGCCCAGGCGATAATCAGCAGCCGGAATGAACCCTGTGTTGGCAGGATTCGTTGAAAGCGGTGAATTGAAAAACTGAGAAAAATGAAGATCCTGGGCAAATGTCTGTGCATGCAGAAGCATGACAAATATTGCCAAGACCATCAATTTCATTTTTTTCAACTTTATATCCATCATTTCAAATCCTTGAAATTTATGTTACTACCTTATTAATGTTATATCGCCTTTTTTGTTGACGATGGTTCCATCACCAAACTGCACAATGAGCGTATATGCATATGCATCCATGGGTTGAAGAGCACCTTTGAATTTTCCGTCCCACCCATAGGAGGGAGAACCCGATTCAAAAACAACCTGCCCCAACCTGTTATAGATCCTAAAGTTCATTTGTGCAATACCAAATCCCCGCACAAATACCTTGTCGTTCTTTCCATCTCCATTGGGTGTAAATGCAGAAGGAACATCTACCACCGGTTTGATGAGCGTAACAACCTTGGCGCATACTGTGTCAGTACAGGCAAATTCATTGTATGCAATGAGACAGGGAGTAAAAGTATCTGTTCTTTCGTAAAGATGAAGCGGATTCGTAAGACGGGAAGTATCACCGTCACCAAACTCCCAATAATATGATTTTGCTCCGAATGAGAGATTGGTGAATTGGGTTGGCACATTCTCTTTTGGAGGATCTGGTGCAAAGCTGAATGAAGCAACTGGCTTGGGTTTTACTGAAATGACGAAACGGGTTGTATCGCTGAGGTTACAGGTACCGGGATCTGTTGCAATCAATGTGACCGTGAAATCACCAAGTCTGTTGTAAAGTTTAACCGGAGGGTTGGGACCGGTGAAGGATGTTCCATCCCCAAAATCCCACCTGAAGGTTTGCCCTGCCAGGCTGGTATTCTTGAATGTTGCCCTGTAGGGTAAACAACCCAAAGCAGGGGTGCTGAAGCCCGCCTTCACCAAAGGCGAAACAGAAACAATAAATTCCTTTACATCGTTTGCATTACAATACGCTGTGTCATTCAGGTATAACCTCACCTTGTAAGTGCCTACAGCTGGGAAAGTATGGTCAACATTGACTTTACCGGTTTTCACTTTTGGAGAGTTATCGCCAAAATCCCAAATGAATGAGGTGTCAGTGAATGGCCTGGAGGCTGGTGCAATGGAGGTATTGGTAAACCGATAAGAAAGGCTTTGGCAAGGCGGAAGCTTTCCTCCAACGGCACTCAAAATAGCTTTGTCCGTTCTTACCCGGATGGTGATATAGGATGTATCCCTTGGGATGCACCTGTCGTTGTCTATTGAAACCAATCTTACCCTGTAATTCCCAGCAACTGTAAATGTATGTCTTCGCTCAGGATCAGACCCGGTTACCAAGGGAGACCCGTCCCCAAAGCTCCACTCATAGGTTTTACCAACGGCAATGCTGTCGGTAAAATCGACTGTCAATGGAAGGCAACCGGCGGTATCGTTGGCAACTCCCTCAATAATGGAAAGTGCTCCGGCCTTTACTCCATCAAATTCAAAATTGATCTTGAAAGCAGCAAGGTTGCACTCACCTGCACCACCTGAACCCAGTGCGCCATTGGTGGGTGCTACAACCCCAGGAGTAACGATCATTGGACGCCTGATGGGATCACGTGCACAAATATTGGTGCCACCACAATTGGCACAAACCGCCTGGTAAATGGCCCCTTTGTTATCGAACCTTGAAGTGCCACCATCCACATGATCGCCTTCTCCACCTTGTTGTCCAAAAAATGAACCATATAATTGTTTGGTGGCATCTTTTTCCAAAACAAAGAAATAAAAATCCTTGTTGTCCGTATAGCTTTGGATGGGGTTCCCGGCCAATGGCATTCCCCCTGTACCGATGGTACGCGTATCAAATGCCCCATTGTAACAAAGGTTGAGTTTACCGCCCCATCCTGAAACATACACATTTTCACACCTGTCTACAAGAAATGCAACAGGCGAAATATTGGGTACAATGGCAGCAGTACCATAAACAGTAGAGTACACATAATTTGTGAGGTCGGGCCTAAGCTTTGCAATGAACTGTCTGGCACCGGGATTGCTGTATGCAGCATTGCGTACAGGCCAACTGCCCAGTGAGATACCCATGACATAGGGAAATCCTTTCTGGTCAAACTGAATGCCATACACAATGTCGGTAGCATCAGTGCCCAGGAAACTGCAAATACCCCTTGCGCCATTGTTGCTGAAAACGGTCACAAAACCATCTACACCACCCAGCAGTGCAGGACCGATTGTGCCTGTTTTTATCCCTGGTAGATTGCCACTTCTTGTTGCGCCGGCAACGTAAATAGCATTGTTCAATGGATTAAGGGCCAATACAAATGCTGCATCATCATCACTTCCCCCAAGATAAGTACTGAAAAAAATTGTTGAAAGGTCTGGGCTGAATTTCATCAGCACACCATCCTGCCCACCACCGAAAGTGGCCTGGCTCGCATTCCTCATTGGGAAATCGTTGGAAGATGTGCTTGAGGCTATATATACATTGTTATCCTTGTCCAGGATCACTTCGCTCCTGGCATTGTCTCCATAGTTGTACAAAAGCGATTTGGGACCGGGGCTTATAGCGGCATCCATGTTGGCCCCATCAAGACCAGCTCCACCGACCAATACACCGCCCAATAAAATCGTGCCATCTGAAGAAAGCTTGGTTACAAAAATATCAGTGCCCCCCAAGGTACCCACCCTGTTGTTATTTCGTGTTGGAAAATTGGAAGATGTGGTTCTTCCAAGGATTACGGGGTTTCCCTGTGGATCAACGAAAATACTGTGCGGAAACTCATCCCCACTTCCACCCAAATAAGTAGAAAAAACCCTTGTTCGTCCATCCGGGCTAAAGCGAGTGATGCCGATATCTACACCACTCATGTTACCCTGGCCCGTTCCACCGCCAAAACCGGTTTGAAAGGCTCCAGTAGACAGGGGATATCCAGCGCCAAAAACAATTCCTCCGGCGTACAGGCTTCCATCAGGGCCTGGTGCTGCAGTGAAGCCCCAGTTGCTGCTTCTGCTGCCAGTATATGTAGAAAAAACAAGTACAGGGTCAATGGTTAGGGGCGCGGATTTGTCATATTCCTTGACTGAAAAACTGACCTGC
>CALPWM020000021.1 GCA_943327275.2 Chitinophaga pinensis | reverse complement strand
ATCGGTCTCGGCACCCCTCCTGACCAGGAGGGGAATTTTGCTGACTCATCCTAAAAAAGTTTACAGTTTAATTAGTTAATTCTGGTATTGGTTTACAGTTTCTGTAAAGTCCTGGTCTAAGTTTAAAAATTATTGTGGGTGAGTCTTTGATTATCAATTATAGCGCATTAATCATCCCCTAAAGCCACAATTGCGCTAAATTGCTGTTGTTCTACATCATGGGCAACAGCCAACTGAATTGAACAACAAACATGTCAACCATGAAAAAATCATTGCCCGTTTCATTGCTTTTGATTGCTATGTTATTCATGTCTGGCGCCATTGCGCAAGACCGGTATACATCAAAACCTGGCGATCCCAATGGCATCAAAAAATGGTACATGGGCAGACAGATCGCCATGGTGATGAGCCATTATGGAATCGATTGGCTGGAAAGACAGGAAAGGGAGATGGAGGAAAACACATCGCAATTGTTGAAAAACCTTGCCGTTAAACCGGGGATGATCATTGCAGACATAGGAGCCGGAAGTGGCTACCACAGCACATTGTTGTCAAAAATGGTGGGCAATGGAAAAGTATATGCAGTGGATGTGGAACCGGAAATGATTGCCTACCTGAACGACAGGATTACTCTCGAAGGCACCAAAAACATCATTCCGGTACTGAGCACAGAACAAAAAGTCTCTTTGCCTTCAAACAGCATTGACATGATGCTGCTGGTGGATGTATACCATGAGTTTTCCTACCCTTATGAGATGGCACTTTCCATGCTGGATGCCCTCAAGCCTGGCGGAAAACTGGTGCTGGTTGAATTCAGGTCTGAAGATCCCATGGCGCCTATCAAAACCATCCACAAAATGAGTGAATCACAGGCGGTAAAAGAACTCAAGGCCGCTGGATTCAATTTTGAAAAAAACATCAGCAACCTTCCCTTGCAACATTGCCTGATTTTCAGGAAACCCAAAAAATAAACTTTCTCCTCAACCTGAATATACATCCGCTCCTCAGAAATGAGTGGAATGAATATTTAATGCTTAATTTGAAGGCTGATGTAAATTGAAGCCATGCAAAAAAACCATTTGAATTTCCTGCTATCAACCCTTCGCAAGGGAAGTCAATTTTTTTTGACATGCCTGTTGTTTGTAGGAATACAAGCCCATGCCCAAACCCAAAAACCCAACATTGTTTTTTTGCTGATTGATGATCTTGGCTATGCCGATTGTGGATTCAATGGCGGAAAGGATATCCTCACACCCAATATTGACAGGCTGGCAAAAGCAGGATCCATCCTCAAAAACCATTACGTGCAGCCGGTCTGCTCCCCAACAAGGTCTGCCCTGATGACAGGCAGGTATCCCACACGAACTGGCATCTATACCATCATCACTCCGGGGGCTGCATGGGGCTTGCCTTTGAATGAAAGGACCCTGGCCAACGCATTGCAGGAAGCAGGATACAGCACAGCCATCACAGGAAAATGGCACTTGGGTGAATTTGAAAAAGCCTACCAACCCAATGCAAGGGGCTTTGATTATCAGTACGGTCACTTTTTCGGCAGCATTGATTATTACACGCACGAACGGAACAACCAGATGGACTGGTACCGCAATGGAACGCCGCTCAAAGAGGAAGGCTATTCAACCCATCTCGTAGCAAAAGAAGCCTGCAGCGTGATTGAAAAACATACGCCGTCAAAACCGCTGTTCCTCTATGTTCCCTTCAATGGTGTGCACAGCCCTTTTCAGGCGCCCGACCAGTATACAGCGGCATATCCCAACCTGGAAGGCAACCGGAAAAAGCTTGCCGGTATGTTGGCCGCCGTTGATGAGGCTGTCGCTCAAATTGTAGCATCCCTGAAAAAAACGGGGATGTTGGAAAACACGCTCATCATTTTTTCCAGCGACAATGGTGGCCCGCCTCCGGGAAACAATACCCCTTTGCGGGAATTCAAGGGAACCATTTATGAAGGCGGAACCCGTGCCGCAGCGTTCGCGCACTGGCCCGGACATGTTCCTGCAGGAAAAACCGTTGAAGGTGCGATGCACATCATCGATTGGTACCCAACCCTTATTGGATTGGCAGGAGGTTCATTGAAACAGGCATTGCCCATTGATGGAAAAGATGTTTGGCCGATGATCACCAAAGCAGGAAAATCTCCGCACAAGGCCATTCTTTCGGTCTCCACCCGCGGAACATCGCAGGCGGCCATCCGGATGGGTGATTGGAAACTCATCGTGGCCGATGCTGAAGAATCTGAAGGTGCAACCCCAAAAAAACAGCCTAAAAAATACGAACCGGTTTCTCTTTTCAATCTTGCAGAAGACCCGAGTGAATCCAGGAACCTGGCTTCAGTTCATCCTGAACGTGTGGCTGAAATGCGCAAGGAATTGTCTGTATTGCTCAAGAACGCAGTAGCCCCTGGAGGGAAATAAAACGTTCTTTTATTTCCCAAAAATCGACCTTACAGGTCTTCCAATCCATACCTGTGGAGCCTTCAGTTTCAACGCTGTGGCGATGGTGGCTGCAGTGTCAAAGGTCATGATGCTTTCCTGAACCTGATGGTTTTTGCGGATGCCAGGACCAATGACGATCCAGGGAATCTGCATTTCTACCATGGTGGTACTGCCATGTCCTTTTTTGATCCCGCCGTGATCGGCTGTAACCAATACCAGTGTTTCATCCGCAATGCCGGCACGTTCAATGCTATTCAATATCTCGCCGATATGCGCATCGGTCCGCTCCACAGACGCATAGTATTCAGGTGTATCATGACCAACGGTATGACCCACACTGTCCACATCGTGCAAATGCACAAATAAAAAATTCGGTTTTTTTGTCTGGATATAATCAACCACTGCATTCGTCAGCGCAACATCTCCATCACAATTCTGGTCTTTATTGACAGCTGCCTTGGGAAACAAATACCCAATGCCATCCCACTCATAAATAAAACCAATTTCACTTTGCGGCCTGCTCTTCCTGAGCAATCCTGCGATGGAAGGGAACATGCCGTATTCGTCCAATACCCTTGATGGCATGTCGGGCGACTTGCTTCCCCAGGTGGTGAAACCATGCAACTCTGGGCCTGCGCCCATGTTCATGGAAGCCCAGTTGGCTGCGCTGGAACTCGGCAACACAGACCGGGCCTCAAGGCTCCAGGAACCATTGGCCATCATGGATTGCATCACTGGCAGTTGGGCTTTCTTGAATGCGTAGGCGCCCATGCCATCAACACCGATCAAGACAACATGTTTTATTTTTTGTTGGGCAAACAACTTGGAATGAAATGCAGTGATGATTGCGATGGCAAAAAGAATGCGCTTGAACATGGTGCTATTGTTTGAATGCTTAAACTTACTGAATTTAGGCGTGCATTGAATTTTTTTGCCAGATGAGCCTGAAAAGCTGACCACAAACAGGAAAACACATGCCCTGCCTCATTCATTTGCGCTATCCCTTGACCCTATCTTTACATCAGTTCAACAGCATAGAGTCTGGCGAAGCAAGAGAAAAGCCCCGATGTTCAAAAGACATCCGTAGCCTACTCCGATAAAACAGGATACTGTTTATTCGCTTAGCGCTCTACCTGCGGAATCAGATTCAAATGGTTTTATGACCTCAAAAATCATGATCACCACTTGGCATCGAAAAAAGGCGGGAAGAAATTCCTGCCTTTGTTTTTATAGGGCATAATGAAACCGCGGTATATCAATTCCCGTTTATCGCTGTTTTACAAGCGATTTGAGGAACTCTACTGAAACAAGGTAAACGATGGTAACCACAAAAATGTAAAGAAGGATATGCGCCGGCAATGCCTGAAATCCAATGGATGCCGCAAATGGCAAATAGGGAAGCGCCCACCCGATGGCCAGCAGGACCAATGTACTGATTACAAGTTGTACAGAAGGTTTGCTGCGGAAAAATGGAATTTTGGGAGTGCGGATGATGAACACAACCAGTATCTGCGTAGCCAGTGATTCCATGAACCAGCCGGTCCTGAATTGTGCTATGGTGAGGTCAAAGTACCGGTATAAAATCCAAAACGTCATCAAGTCAAATACCGAACTCATGAGTCCAAAAATCAGCATGTATTTGCGGATGAATTTAAGGTCCCACTGTTGGGGTTTTAATAAGCTATTTGCATCCACATTATCTGATGGAATGCTGATTTGTGAAGCATCATAAAGGAAATTATTGATGAGGATCTGTATCGGCAACATCGGCAGAAAAGGCAAAAACATGGTTGCTGCTGCAACAGAAAGCATGTTGCCAAAATTCGAGCTGATGCCCATCTTCACGTATTTCAAGGTGTTTGAAAATGTTTTTCTTCCCTCAATGATTCCATCCTTCAGCACAAGCAGGTCCTTCTGTGTCAGGATGATGTCCGCAGATTCCTTGGCCACATCTGTTGCACTGTACACGGAAATCCCAACATCCGCAGCTTTCAGCGAAGGTGCATCGTTGATTCCATCTCCCAGGTAACCGACGGTCAGGTGGTTTGACTTGATGGCCTGTATGACCCTGGTTTTTTGATCAGGAGAAAAACGTGTGAAGATGGATGTGGTCAGTACTCTTTTTCGCAGTGCCTCTTCTGTCATTGCGCCCATCTCATGCCCTTCCAGGACACCCTTGATTGTCAATCCGATTTGGTTGCAAATGTTCTCTGTCACCCAGCGGTTATCGCCGGTAATGATCTTGACTTCTATGCCAATTCCTTCCAACTCCTTGACCACTTCATCGGCATCTTCTTTTGGAGGATCAAGGAAGGCCACATATCCAATCAATACCAGATCTACTTCATCCGCAGCAGCATAATCCAGTTTTGTCTGGACATTTTTTTCAGCAACGGCAAGCACACGGTAGCCATCTCTGCTCAGCAGTTCATATTGTACCAGGGCCTTCGCCTGTCCCTCTTTTTCAATGGTGCAAACCTTGACGACTTCTTCAGGAGCACCCTTGCAGATCAGTTTGCGTTGTCCTTCCTGTTCAACAACCACGCTTGTTCGTTTCCTGTAAAAATCGAATGGTATTTCATTGACTTTTGTAATGGAAGAAATATCCGGCTTTTCCCGTTCCAGCATTGCACTATCGAGCGGATTTTTTAGTCCCCCCTGGAAAAAGCTGTTCAAATACCCTGAAACGAAAACGGTTTTTGATTCAATGCCGTCAAGGTCCACAGCTTTGATCAGCCTGATCCTGTCTTCCGTAATGGTTCCAGTCTTATCCGTACACAAGACTTCCATGCTGCCGAAATTGGGGATAGCGGGAAGGTGTTTTACGATAACCCCCTTCTTCGCCATTTGAATGGAACCCTTTGACATGGTTAGTGACATGATCATCGGAAGCAGCTCTGGTGTCAATCCAACAGCGACTGCAATTGAAAACATGAACGACTCAAGAATATCCTGTTTACGGAGTGCATTGATCAGGAAAATGAAGAGCACAAGCAGCAAGGTCACCTTCATGATCAAGTACCCGAAGTCCTTTACGCCTTTTCCAAAACTTGTTTCCTCACTGCGGAGCATCAGCTTGGTGGCAATCGCTCCAAATTCGGTATTCTTTCCCGTGTTGACCACCAAAACCTTACCGGTTCCGGAGATGACATTTGAACCCATGAACACAGTGTTTTCCATGGCAGTCAGGTCTTCGGTGGGCACTTCAATTGCCTGGGGAAATTTCTGGGCAGGGAAGGATTCACCTGTCAGTGAGGATTGGTCTACAAATAAATCATTTGATGTCAACACCCTACCATCAGCAGGGATGATTTTGCCTGGATGGAGCAGCACAATATCACCGGGTACCAACTCCTGGATCAGGACTTCTTTTTCAGTGCCATCCCGCAAAACGGCGGCTTTTGTTTTTACCCGGAGTTGAAGTTTTTCTGCTGCATTTCTTGCCTCCCGTTCTCGAAAAAAATCGATCAATACACTCATGAGCAACATGACCAGGATGACCGTTGCATTCAAGGTCTCAGACACCACATAAGAGATGATGGAAGCAACAAGCAAGAGGATGATGAGGGGGCTGTTGAAATGCAAAAGCAATTCAATCCACCATATTTTTTTGCTTTGGGTGACAATGGAATTGGGGCCCAACCGCTTAACCCGATCGAGTGCTTCCTGGGATGTTATTCCTGTTTCCTGGTCAGTTTCAAACTGGTTCAGTATATTTTCAATCGAACTGCCGGAAGCCTGGATAAGAGTAGATGGGGTCATATGATTCATCAATTTAACCCCAACCAACCCAGCAGAAGGATGATCGCCATCATGGCTTCAACAAAAACTCCTCAGCAGAAACCTTATTTCTTTTCTTCCTTCTTCAGCAACTCAAAATAGCTGACCTTGAATTTATCGCCTTTAACACGGCCTTGCACTTTGGCTTTGCTGATGCCATTGCAAAAACCCTCCTGGTCATGTGCGTCTCCATGGTCATCGATGCCGGTGCCTTCCACATAATAATCCTTGCCTTCAAACCTTACGGCCAGCTTGCAACCATCGCCCTTCATCTTGAACATGCAGGTGCCGCAGCTGGCCTCCAGTGTCAGCAAAGGCTTGGTATTGTCCAGCACCAGTTTTTGTTTCTTTTTTTCCTGTGAAAAAACACCAAGTGAAAAAACCAAACCTATGAATAGAACGATAAATTTTTTCATGTTACTGCTTTAAAAACGCTTTCGCATAATTGACTTTCAAAACATCCAACACGGGCAAATGGCCGGTCACACGCTTTTTAAAATCATCATAGTTTTTTGATGCCATGGGAGACCAGGCAATTTCTGCCAGGGCCAAAGCCCTTGGATAGGTCATGTATTCTGCATAATGGAGGTCCTTGATGTATTCTGTCCAGACATTGGCCTGGATGCCAATCACATGTTTTGCCTCAGCTGCAGAGAGTTCTGGCAAATAGGGCTCAAAGGAATAGGTCTTGGCAAGGGTCAGGTTTCCTTTGTAGGCAAGCGGTTCTTTTGTTGAATCAGCCTGGTAATAATCAAAATACAAATAACTGTTGGGTGACATCACCACATCATGTCCTTGCTTGGCGGCTTGAGCACCACCTGCAGTTCCCCTCCAGGACATCACGGTAGCATTGGGAGACAATCCACCTTCAAGGATCTCATCCCAGCCCAATAATTTCCTTCCTTTGGAAGTGATGAATTTATCAATCCTGCGGATAAAATAACTCTGCAGCTCGTGCTCGTCTTTGAGTCCTTCTTTCTTGATCAGGTCCTGACAAAACTTGCTTTCCTTCCATTGTGCTTTCGGGCATTCATCGCCACCAATATGGATATAGGGACCAGGAAACAAGGCCATCACTTCGGTCAAAACGTTCTCTAAAAAGGTAAAAGTCTCTTCTCGTGGAAGCAATACATCTTCAGAAATGCCCCATCTTGTTGCGACCTGATAAATCTTGTCTGGATTGGCGCCCAGCTGCGGATAGGCTGCCAGCACTGCTTGTGAGTGTCCGGGCATTTCAATTTCAGGAATAACAGTAACGTATTTCTTGCCTGCATAGGCAACGATATCCTTTACCTCTTCCTGGGTGTAAAATCCGCCATACGGCTTACCATCATATTTTTTATCCCTGGCATGTCCGACCATAGACTCTTTCCTGATGGAAGAAATTTTAGTGAGCAATGGATATTTCTTTATCTCGATTCTCCAGCCCTGGTCTTCGGTCAAATGCCAATGGAAAATATTCATCTTGTACATGGCCATCAGGTCGATATACCGCTTGATGGATTCAACAGGATAATAATGACGGCCTACGTCCAGCATCAGGCCACGGTAGCTAAAGCGGGGCTCATCAGCAATGTTGCAATTGGGAATGGTCAATGCAGTTGTCAACAAATCCTTTCCATAAATCTGTGAAGGCATCAGTTGCATCAGGGTTTGAAGGGCATAGAATGCTCCCTTCCCGGTTTTGGCCTGCACTTCAATTTTTTTGGATGTGACATTCAATGCATAGGCCTCATCACCCAGAGAACCGTTCATGACAAACACAATGCCGGTTGCGGATTTTCCAAGCTTTATGGGCAGGCTGATGCCAGAAGCGGTTTGGCATTGCGCCGCAAGCATGTCGGCCACAGCCCTGAAAGCCTCATCGGCAATGGCTATGCCCGTGCCCTTTTTGATGGTGAAACTGCCCTCGGCAGGAGTCAGTTGTTTGGGCACCGGAATCAGGTTGTATGCATTTTGTGCCATCGCAGAAAATGAAAATCCTGCAATCAGAAAGGCCAGTAAGATTCTTTTCATATAGTAGTGTTGATCAATTTGATGGTTAACATTTAAGCCTGCTTGGAGTTAAAGGCAAGGACTCCCTTACTGCTTTAAAAACGCTTTCGCATAATTGACTTTCAAAACATCCAACACGGGCAAATGGCCGGTCACACGCTTTTTAAAATCACTATAGTTTTTTGATGCCATGGGAGACCAGGCAATTTCTGCCAAAGCCAAAGCCCTTGGATAGGTCATGTATTCTGCATAAGGCAAGTCCTTGATGTATTCGGTCCAGACATTGCCCTGGATACCAATCACATGTTTTGCTTCCTGCGCATTGAGTTCAGGCAGATAGGGTTCAAAGGAATAGGTCTTGGCAAGGGTCAGGTTTCCGCCAATGGCAATGGGCTCGGTCTTTGGATCAGCCTGGTAATAATCAAAATACAAGAAGCTGTTGGGAGACATCACCACATCATGTCCTTGCTTGGCTGCTTCTACACCACCGGCTGTTCCCCTCCAGGACATCACAGTAGCATTGGGAGACAATCCTCCTTCAAGGATCTCATCCCAACCCAATAATTTTCTTCCCTTTGATGTGATGAACTTGTCGATCCTGCGGATAAAATAACTCTGCAACTCATGCTCATCTTTGAGTCCTTCTTTCTTGATCAGGTCCTGACAGAAACGGCTTTCTTTCCATTGTGCTTTCGGACACTCATCGCCACCAATATGGATATAAGGACCAGGGAACAAGGCCATCACTTCGGTCAATACATTTTCCAAAAAGGTAAAGGTCTCTTCGCGAGGGAACAAGACATCTTCTGAAACGCCCCACTTGGTGCCGACTTGGTAGATCCTGTCTGCATTGGCACCCAATTGTGGATAGGCGGCCAGCACGGCTTGTGAGTGTCCGGGCATTTCAATCTCGGGGATGACTGTGATGAATTTCTTGCCTGCATAAGCAACGATATCTTTTACTTCTTCCTGTGTGTAAAACCCTCCGTATGGTTTGCCATCAAACTTCTTGTCGCTGTAACGCCCAACAGTAGACTCTTTTCTGATGGAAGAAATTTTGGTGAGCAAAGGATATTTTTTGATCTCGATTCTCCATCCCTGGTCTTCTGTGAGGTGCCAATGAAAAATATTCATCTTGTACATCGCCATCAGGTCGATGAACCTTTTGATATGGTCAACAGGATAATAATGACGGCCTACGTCCAGCATCAGGCCACGGTAACTGAAACGGGGCTCATCAGCAATGTTGCAATTGGGAATGGTCAATGCAGTTGTCAACAAATCCTTTCCATAAATCTGTGAAGGCATCAGTTGCATCAGGGTTTGAAGGGCATAGAATGCTCCCTTTCCTGTTTTGGCCTGCACTTCAATTTTTTTGGATGTAACATTCAATGCATAGGCCTCATCACCAAGAGTGCTGTTCATCACAAATACAATGCCAGATGAAGCCTTGCCTATTTTTACAGGAAGGACGATGCCTGAAACGGTTTGGCACTGTGTCGCAAGCATGTCAGCCACAGACCTGAAAGCCTCATCGCCAATGGATATGCCCGTGCCCTTTTTGATGGTGAAACTTCCCTCGGCAGGGGTCAGTTGTTTGGGCACAGGAATAAGGTTGTATGCATTTTGCGCCATTGCAGAAAATGAAAATCCTGCAATCAGAAAGGCCAGTAAGATTCTTTTCATATAGTTGTTTTGATCAATTTGATAATTACAGTTTAACCCTGAAAGGAGATGCGGGCAAGGACGCTTTGTTGAAAAGGTTCACGTCCATGCAATTGCTCCATCCATACCGAACAGAGACCGGCGCTTCTTTGAGTTCCTCGGACCAGACAACCACAGTCTTTCCTTTCACTTTTGCCTTGGCCGCAACAAATGCATCGCCACCTGCGCTGATTTCGAAACCCTTGAGTGCATCATTCTTGAGCAGTCCTTTTGCGGCATGGTCAAATCCCAGTACAATTTTGTTGCCACTGCGCTTGACGGATGTTTGAACAGGGCCCATGTACTCGATTTTTTCTCCGTAAGCCAATGCCCTCGCGCCCAATGAAAGCCTGTAGCCCACCGGCTGTTTGTTCACGGGATGGATGTCTTTGCAATCACCGCAATCGGTGGTAACCACCATTGATGTGTTGGATACCCGTTGATAAGAAATGAGTTGTGATTCCCTGATTTCAGGAGGCATGTCTTTGTAGGGCGCAACCTGCACAAACAAGAATGGGAAATCACCGATTTTCCAGCGGCTTCTCCAGTCGTTGATCATGGCAGGGAACAATGTTTGATAGAGTTGGGTTTCGGTTCTGTTGCTTTCACCCTGGTACCAGATGGCTCCTTTGATCGCATAAGGAATCAATGGCGCAATCATTGCATTGTACAATCCATTGTAGGCCGACTTTCTTTTTTCATCTGCCTTCATCAGGCCCTGCACCAACGTATCATTGGCCATCATGGCCTCTTTGCTGATCCATTTTTCGGCAGGTGTTCCACCCCAGGAAGAATGGATGATGCCGATGGGCACATTCAATTTTGCCTGCAGGTCGCGGGCAAAGAAATAGGCCACAGCCGAAAATTCCACTACTGAGGTGGTATCACAAACCTTCCAATCGGCCTTGATGTCTGACTGCGGTTGGCTGTTTGTTTTTAACGGGATGGTGATCATCCGGATATTGTTGTTGGCTGCATTTTTTTTCTCTTCCAACCAGTTGGTGAGGAGTTGCTGTCCTCTCCTTGGCCCGAGTTGGCGCTCCATGTTCGACTGCCCGCTGGCCAGCCAAACTTCTCCAACCATGATGTCATTCAGGGTGATGGTATTGTTGCCCTGGATGGTCAAGGTATAAGGGCCTCCTGCGGGGATAGGCTCCAAAGCAACTTCCCATTTGCCATTTTGTGCCACCGTGCTGACCGTCTGTCCATTAATGGAAACGGTTACTTTTTCTCCGTCGGCGGCGCTGCCCCAAACGGGTATCTTGATGCCCCGCTGCAATACAGCATGGTTGTTGAACAGGCCGTTTGGCTGAACATCAGCGGTAGCTGCGGAGGCGCAAAGGGATAGCAATAGCGAAATGGCAAGAATCTTGTTCATGGTTTTATTTTGGGGCGATAAATGAATGAAGGACTACAGTGCAGCCAACCTGATGTTTTTGAAACTGCAAGACATCTCATTGCCGGGATGCAACTGAAATCCAACCGGTCCGGAAGCAGGCATGTTCTCTGAAGTATAGGTCATCACTTCATTGCCATTCAACCAAACGGTGTAGGTGCTTCCCACAACTTTTACCTTCATCGTATTCCAGTCTTTCAACTTGAGAATATCCTTGACCTTTGCTTCAACAGGATAGCCTTTTTTAGGAATATAGGGCGATGCAGTGAGATCTCTTTTCAATGATCCGGAAATCCCAATCTGGATCTGATCGTGTTCAGAACGCAAAAATATTCCAGAATCAACAGTACCATCACCCATCAGAAAATCAGCCTGGATGATGAAGTTTTCATACTTGCTTTCTGTCCACAAAATGCTGCCTTTTTTTTCTGCAGTGCTCTTTACAAAAAGCACTCCATCGTTTACTGTCCACCATACATTGTTGGCGGGCTCTACCCAGCCTTTCAGGTTTTTTCCGTTGAATATTTTTTTCAATTTAGGGTCTTGTGCCTGAGTTGAAACAATGACCGTCAACAGTAAAAAAGAGGCTAGTAATTTTTTCATTGGATGAATTTACGCAATTCAAGATAATTTGAAAAAAGACAATCAATTGGTTTTTGTCTTAAATTTAGAAATGCAACAATCACCCAACAACTCAAGGAGATCTTTCATCAGGTCTGCCGCAGGCAAGGCTGCAGTCGCTGCCATTGCTCCATCTGCTTTCGCAATGGCCGAAACAACAACGTCAGCATCCAGCAGCTCTCGCATCATCGGCGCCAATGACCGCATCCGCATTGCAGTCTTGGGTATCAATGGCAGGGGCAAAACCCATGTTGAGGAAATCATGGACCTGGCATCAAAATCAAATGTTGAAGTGGTTGCACTCTGCGATCCCGACATGAACCTTTTAAAGGTTGCTGCCACAGATTTTGAAAAGAAATATGGTAAGAGAGTAGCAATAGAGCAAGACTTCAGGAAAATTTACGAAGACAAAAATATTGATGCCGTTACCCTGGCCACGCCCAACCACTGGCATGCATTGCAAACCATCTGGGCCTGCCAGGCCGGGAAAGACGTTTACGTGGAGAAGCCCGCCACACACAATATTCATGAGGGAAAGAAGATGATTGAAGCGGCCTACAAATACAACCGCATTGTGCAACACGGTGTGCAGCTGCGCAGTTCGGTTGCCATCCGCGAAGCGGTGAAACACCTCGAAGAAGGACTGATCGGAAGGGTATACATGTCCCGCGGATTGGTATACCGCAGAAGGCCAGACATTGGCAACAAAGGCATCTCTCCGATTCCTGCGGGATTGAACTACGATCTTTGGTGCGGACCTGCTCCAATGCGTCCTTTCAGCAAAAACCTTGTTCACTACAACTGGCATTGGCATTGGAACTATGGCAATGGGGATGTGGGCAACCAGGGTATTCATGAAACCGATCTCTGCATGTGGGGATTGGGCGTAGACCAGCTTCCTGAGCGCATCACTTCCATGGGTGGAAAATTCCTCTGGGACGATTGCAAGGAAGTGCCTGAAGTGCAGACATCCATCTACCATTATCCGAAACAAAAAAAGATCATTCAGTTTGAGGTCCGTCACTGGAATACCAACCTGGAAGATGGTGCCGGCGTGGGCAATATATTTTATGGCGAGAAAGGCTATATGGTGGTCAAGGGATACAATACCTATGAAACCTATCTGGGCGAAAAACGGGAGAAGGGGCCAAGCCGTTCTGAAGGCGGTGAACTGGGCCTGCATTTCCAAAACTGGTTCGATGCCATCCGCGCAAGAGACATGAGCATCCAAAACGGACCAGTTCAAACGGGGCATCTCTCCTCATCGCTGGCACATTTGGGCAATATCTCCTATCGCCTTGGTCGTCAACTGGAGTTCGATCCAGTGGCCGAAAGGTTCATTGGCGAAGGCGAGAATGAAGCCAATGCCATGCTGAGCCGTGATTACAGGGCGCCTTATCTTTTGCCAGACGTCATCTGATTTTCTTTACGAGGATAAAACAAGCCAGCCGTTCAGCAGCAAGGGGTAGCCCAGAGCAGGACAGCTGGCTTGTATATTTATGGTAATTTGATAGCCAAATGAATTTGCCTTTATGAAGCAGGAGCAATATGTTGTGGGGGTAGACTACGGAACCGATTCAGCCCGTTCCATCATTGTCAATGCTTTGACGGGTGAAGAAATCGCCTCATCCATTCACCACTATACCCGCTGGAAGCAGCAGCTGTATTGCGATGCCTCCATCAACCAGTTCAGACAACATCCACTCGATTATATTGAAGGATTGGAAAACACCATTCGCGGCTGCATTGCAATCGCAGGAGCGGAAGTGGCTGCCAACATCAGGGCCATCTCCATTGACACAACGGGTTCAACGCCTGTTGCTGTGGATGCCAGCGGTACGCCATTGGCCATGCTTTCAGAATTTGAAAACAACCCGAATGCCATGTTCGTGTTGTGGAAAGACCATACCGCAGTGGAAGAAGCGGCAGCCATCAACCACCATGCATCGACTTTTCCAGTCAACTATCTTCAATACGTGGGTGGCATCTACTCCTCAGAGTGGTTCTGGGCCAAATTGTTGCACATCCTCCAGGTAGACGAATCGGTCAGAAAACATACCGCCTCTTGGGTGGAACACTGCGATTGGATACCCTTTCTCCTGACTGGAAGAAACGATATCACCCAAATGAAACGCGGGGTCTGCAGTGCAGGCCACAAAGCCCTCTGGGCCGAAGTCTTCGGCGGATTCCCTCCCAATAATTTTTTCGCCAGCCTCAGCCCACTGCTGGATGGCTTCACAGATAAACTGTTTACCAAAACCTATACGGCCGACCAGCAGGCCGGTATCATTTCCGGTGAATGGGCAGCAAAACTCGGCCTACCAACCGATGTGGTCATTGGCATCGGTGCCTTTGATGCCCACATGGGTGCGGTTGGCGGTCAGATTGAACCCTATCACCTGAGCAAGGTGATGGGTACATCCACCTGCGACATGATGGTGGTTCCAGCAGCTGAAATCGGCAGCCAATGCGTCAAAGGGATCTGTGGACAGGTGGATGGATCCATCATCCCAGGAATGGTGGGGTTGGAAGCAGGCCAATCTGCCTTCGGCGATGTCTATGCATGGTATAAGTCGCTCCTTGAATGGCCTACCAAGACAATTTTAGAAAACTCCGACATCATCGATAAAGCCATGGCTGCAAAACTGCAGGAGGAAATCAGCGACAAACTGATCAGCAGCCTGTCTGCAGCAGCGGAAGCATTGCCACTTGATCCTGAGGGGATCCTCGCCATGGACTGGCTCAATGGAAGAAGAACGCCGGATGCCAACCAGGAGCTCAAGGCTGCCATCACCGGCTTATCCCTTGGCAGCGATGCCCCAAAAATTTTCAGGGCATTGGTGGAAGCCACTTGTTTTGGCGCCAGGGCAATCGTAGAACGTTTTATCGATGAGGGCATACCGGTCAAAGGCCTGATCGGCTTGGGTGGTGTGGCGAAAAAATCTCCCTTCATCATGCAAATGATGGCAGACGTGATGAACATGCCCATCCGCATCCACAAAAGCGATCAAACCTGTGCACTCGGCGCGGCCATGTTTGCAGCCACTGCTGCAGGCATACACCCAACAGTAGAAATTGCGATGAACGCAATGGGCAGTGGGTTTGAAAAAACATATCTTCCCAACCAAAACCTTACAAGCATCTACAATACACGGTACAACCAATACAAACAACTGGGAAAATTCCTGGAATCATGAGCAACTATACCCACCTTAAGCAAGAAGCCTTTGAAGCCAACATGCAGCTGCCAGCACTTAACCTGGTGCTGTTTACTTTCGGCAATGTGAGCGTGGCAGACAGGTCAAAGCAGGTCTTTGCCATCAAACCCAGTGGCATTCCTTATGAATCATTGTCTGCCGACAAAATGGTGATTGTTGATTTTGATGGCAATACCATTGAGGGCGATCTCCGTCCTTCTTCTGACACAAAGACCCATGCAGTATTATATAAACACTGGGAAAAAATTGGCGCCATCGTCCATACCCATTCGACCTATGCCACCGCATGGGCCCAGTCGTTGCGGGATATTCCCATCTTCGGCACCACCCATGCCGACCACAATACGGTCGATATTCCCTGTGCTGCGCCGATGGATGATGCCATGATTGCAGGCAACTATGAATATGAAACGGGGTTCCAGATCATGAACTGCTTCAAGGAAAAAAACCTCAGCTATGAAGAGGTGGAGATGATGATCGTGGGCAACCATGCACCCTTTACCTGGGGAAAGGACGGCAACAAGGCTGTTTACAATGCTGCCGTGCTCGAACAGGTGTCAAAAATGGCCTGGCTCACAGAGCAGATCAACCCAAATGCACCAAGGCTCAAAGAAGCACTGATCAAAAAACACTACGAAAGAAAACATGGTCCGGACAGCTATTACGGACAATAACCCTTAACCATAACGCAACAATGAGCTTACCCAATTTGAAAAGTTTTGAAGTCTGGTTTGTAACAGGCAGCCAGCACCTCTACGGACCTGACACCTTGCAGCAGGTCGCAGACCATTCATCCAAAATTGCTTCAACCCTGGACAAGTCCAAAAAAATCCCGGTAAAGGTGGTGTTCAAGCCAGTACTTACCTCTCCTGAGGAGATTTACCAGCTTTGTGCGGCAGCCAATGCTTCCCAACATTGCATTGGCATTGTCGCCTGGATGCATACCTTCTCCCCCGCAAAAATGTGGATCAACGGGCTGAAAATCCTCCAAAAACCGCTTTGCCATTTGCATACCCAGTTCAACCGCGACATCCCCTGGGGGAAAATTGACATGGACTTCATGAACCTAAACCAATCAGCCCATGGAGACAGGGAGTTTGGATTCCTGATGAGCCGCATGCGTATGGAAAGAAAGGTAATCACTGGTCACTGGCAGGACCCTGCTGTACATGAACAGCTGAACATGTGGTGCCGGGCCGCCGCAGGATGGAACGATCTTCAGGGTGCCAATTTTGTACGATTTGGCGACAACATGCGCCAGGTAGCCGTAACAGAAGGAGACAAGGTAGAAGCACAGATACAATTTGGTTACAGTGTCAACACCCATGGCGTTGGCGACCTGGTGGCTGTCATCAACAAGATCAAGGACAAACAGATAGAAGACCTCTGTGCGGTATACGAGAAAGAATACAAGCTGGCCGCCACGTTGAAAAAAAATGGCAAACAACGCCAATCGTTGAAAGACGCAGCGAAAATTGAACTTGGGCTGAGAAAATTCCTCGAAGAGGGGAATTTCAAAGGCTATACCGATACGTTTGAAGACCTGCACGGCCTTTTACAGCTTCCAGGCATTGCCACACAGCGGTTGATGGCCGATGGATATGGCTTTGGTGGCGAAGGCGACTGGAAAACAGCTGCCCTGGTGCGGGCCATGAAAGTGATGGGGGCTGGGCTTCCTGGCGGAAACTCTTTCATGGAAGACTATACCTATCATTTTGAACCGGGTAACAACATGGTGCTTGGATCACACATGCTTGAAATCTGCCCAAGCATCGCCAATGCAAAACCATCCTGTGAGATCCATCCACTGGGCATCGGCGGAAAAGCTGACCCTGTAAGGCTGGTCTTCAATGTCAATGGCGGTGCGGCATTGAATGCATCCATTGTAGACATGGGCAACAGGTTCCGTTTGATTGTGAACGAAGTACAGGCAGTTAAGCCAAAGCAGCCTTTACCAAAATTACCGGTGGCCAGGGTATTGTGGAAACCATTGCCCGACATGCAAACCGCCTGTTCTGGTTGGATCCTTGCCGGCGGCGCCCATCACACGGCATACAGCCAAAATCTCAACAGCGATTGCCTGCAAAGCTTTGCTGAAATGGCAAAAATTGAAATGATGTTGATCAACAAAAATTCCACGCTTTACGGCATTAAAAACGAACTGCGCTGGAATGAAGTATATTACAGATAACCCTCCCCCCCCTAACAACCAAAACCAACGATTATGGGCTCTTTGCAAACGATTGACTTTGTCGTATTCCTGATTTATTTTGTCATTGTGTCCAGCTACGGCTACTGGATCTACAACAAAAAGAAAAAAAGCACCACAGACACCAAAGACTTTTTCCTTGCTGAGGGATCCCTGACCTGGTGGGCCATCGGCGCCTCGCTGATTGCCTCCAACATCTCTGCCGAACAGTTCATCGGAATGAGCGGCGAAGGTTTTTTTGCGGGCATCGCAGTATCTGCCTATGAGTGGATTGCCGCCCTGGGCCTGATCATCATTGCCATCTGGTTCATGCCCATCTACTTGAAGAACAAGATCTTCACGATGCCCCAGTTCCTGACCAACCGATACAATGATTCAGTAGCTCTGATCATGGCCATCTTCTGGTTGTTCCTCTACATTTTTGTGAACCTTACTTCCATCCTTTACCTGGGAGCTGTTGCCATCAATGGATTATTGGGTGGGGACTATCTCCATCTCATCATGATTGTGTTGATGCTTTTTGCAGTCATCATCACCTTGGGCGGGATGAAGGTGATTGGATATACCGACGTGATCCAGGTGGCCGTGCTGATCATCGGAGGTCTTGCCACCACCTACATGGCCCTGACCATCGTGAGTGACAAGTTCGGTTCTGGCGGTACTGCCTGGGCTGGATTCGCTGACCTGATGAGACTGGCACCTGATCATTTCCACATGATCCTGCCAAAGCCTGAAGTAACTACAGCAACCATTGAT
>CALPWM020000020.1 GCA_943327275.2 Chitinophaga pinensis | reverse complement strand
GCCATTGATGATCAGCGGAACCATCACAGATGCTTCCGGAAGAACACTCAGCGGCCAAACCCTGGAAGCTTTCTATACCAGCATTGCGCATGCCAACCCACTGAGCGTGGGCCTCAACTGTGCACTGGGCGCGAACCAGATGCGTTCTCACATTGAAGAACTTTCGCAGATCGCCGCTTGTTATACTTCTGCTTACCCCAATGCAGGGCTTCCCAACGCGATGGGTGAATATGACGAGGAGCCAGCCCAAACAGCTCATTTTATTGAGGAATGGGCCGAGAAAGGATTTGTAAACATCGTGGGCGGATGCTGCGGCACAACGCCAGACCACATAAAACACATAGCTGATCATGTGCGGAAGATAGCACCGAGGGAGTTGCCGATGGTGGATGTGGAAGGTTGATGGGGTTGAGGAGGTTGAAGGGTTAAATCAAATAAATTAAAATGGGAGAAAAAGTACATATCAAGCCTTACATGCGTTTATCCGGATTGGAGCCACTGGTGATCCGACCGGAGACGAATTTTGTGAATGTGGGCGAAAGGACCAATGTTACCGGCTCTAAGAAATTTGCAAGGCTGATCAGGGAGGAAAAATACGAGGAGGCACTCAGCATTGCCAGGCAACAGGTTGAAAGCGGCGCGCAGGTGCTGGATGTGAACATGGATGATGCCTTGCTGGATGGCGAAAAGGAAATGGTCATCTTCCTGAACCTGTTGCAAAGTGAGCCAGACATTGCCAGGATTCCTATCATGATTGACTCTTCGAAATTTTCAATCATTGAAGCCGGGCTCAAATGCATTCAGGGTAAATGTGTGGTCAACTCCATCTCCCTCAAAGAAGGAGAAGAAAAATTCATTCAGCAGGCCATCATTTGCAGAAGTTTTGGTGCGGCAGTCATCGTGATGGCTTTTGATGAGCAGGGTCAGGCCGATACGCTTGAAAAAAGAATCAAGATTGGTGAGCGCGCATATGAAATACTCACTAAAAAAGTAGGATTCCCTGCATCGGACATCATCTTTGACCTCAATGTTTTTGCGGTTGCCACAGGCTTGGAAGAACACAACAACTATGGGGTTGATTATATCGAGGCCACCCGTGTCTTGAAACAAAAATATCCATTGGTTAAAATATCGGGCGGTGTCAGCAACCTTTCTTTCTCCTTTCGAGGCAACGACCATGTTCGGGAAGCAATGCACTCCGTATTCTTGTTCCATGCCATCAAGGCAGGAATGGACATGGGGATTGTCAATGCAGGACAGCTGGTGATTTATGACGAGATTGACCCTGTACTCAGGAACCTCTGCGAAGATGTTATCCTCAACAGGAACAATGATGATAACCAGGCAACAGAAAAACTGATCCAGTTTGCTGAGACTGTAAAGGCGAAAGGTAAAGTACAGGAAAGGGACGAAGCCTGGCGCAACAACCCCGTTGAAGAACGCCTGAAACATGCGCTGATCAACGGCATTACCGAATACATTGATGCGGATACAGAAGAAGCAAGACAACAATATCCCCGTCCATTGGATGTCATTGAAGGTCCTTTGATGGATGGAATGAACATTGTGGGAGACTTGTTTGGTGTTGGTAAAATGTTTTTGCCACAGGTGGTGAAAAGCGCCCGTGTGATGAAAAAAAGTGTGGCTGTCCTAACGCCATATATCGAGGCAGCGAAACAAGAGGCCTCTGCGGCAGGCAAAATTTTACTGGCCACTGTAAAAGGTGACGTACATGATATCGGAAAAAACATTGTAGGTGTTGTGTTGGGTTGCAATGGATACGATATCGTAGACCTTGGTGTGATGGTTGGAGCCGATAAAATCCTTGATGAAGCTGTCAAACACAATGCAGACATCATTGGTTTGAGTGGATTGATCACTCCTTCTCTGGATGAAATGGTACATGTGGCCGCGGAGATGAAACGCCGTGGAATGAAACAGCCGCTGCTCATTGGCGGAGCCACTACATCCCGCATGCATACTGCGCTCAAGATTGCACAACAATATGATGGCGGTGTGGTGCATGTACTGGATGCATCCAGAAGTGTGTCTGTTGCAGGATCGCTGCTCAACCAGAACAAAAAAGATTTTCTTGGCGCAATAGATGTGGAATATGATAAGCTGCGCATTGAATTTGCCAACAAAAAGAACAGCAAGGAGATGCTTTCATATGAGGAGGCAGTAAAGCGAAAATTCACCATCAATTGGGCTGAGTCAAGCTTCACAAATCCAAGCTTCACTGGTAAAAAAGAAATAACGGGCATCAGCATTGATACCCTGATTCCCTATATCGACTGGACGCCTTTCTTCATCGCGTGGGAGATGCATGGCAAATTCCCTGCGATACTCAAAGATGAAATCATTGGAAAGGAAGCTTCTAAATTATACGATGATGCAAATGCCATGTTGCAAGAGATTGTTGCAGGCAAATGGCTAGAGCCCAAGGCTGTGATTGGCTTTTGGCCTGCCAACAGCAATGACCGTGACAGCATTACCTTGCTCAATACAGAAACCCAAGAAGAAGTGGAATTGCAATTCCTTCGCCAGCAAATGAAAAAGGCTGCAGACCAGCCCAACCTTTCGCTGGCCGACTTTATTGCTCCTTCATCGGCTTCAACACAAGACCATCTTGGTGCCTTTGCCGTTACCATCAAAGGAATTGAAACGCACATCAAGCGCTTTGAATCGGAGCATGATGACTATAGCAAGATCATGCTCCAGGCCCTGGCAGACAGGCTTGCAGAAGCACTTGCAGAATATGTCCACATGAAAGTGAGAACGGATTATTGGGGCTATGCCAAAGACGAACTGCTTTCCAACGATGACATGATCAAGGAAGTCTACAAAGGCATCAGGCCAGCGCCTGGTTATCCTGCATGCCCGGATCATACCGAGAAGAACAAGTTGTTTGATTTGCTTGATGCCACCAATCAAATCGGCATCACTCTTACTGAATCATTGGCCATGTTCCCTGCCTCGTCCGTATGTGGATGGTATTTCGCACACCCCGAATCAAAATATTTTGGCGTAGGAAAAATCACCAAAGATCAGTTGCAAGAGTATGCAACAAGAAAGGGAATGGAAACGGCAGAAGCAGAAAAGTGGTTGAGACCCAGCCTTGATGCTTAAGTCAACAAAAATATTGCATGCGTATCATCTCCTACAATGTAAACGGAATAAGGGCTGCCATCAAAAAAGGTTTGATTGATTGGCTGAAAACCGACCCTGCAGACATCATTTGCCTGCAAGAAACAAAGGCAACCAAGGATGATGTTGACGTCAAGGAAATCAATGATCTCGGTTACCATGACTATTGGTTCAGTGCAAGCAGCAAAAAAGGGTACAGCGGTGTGGCAGTGTTTACAAAAATAAAGCCGGACAAAGTAGTCACTGGCAATGGTCACGCGCAAAGCGATGACGAGGGCCGAGTGATTCAACTGCATTTTGGAAAACTGCTGCTGATCAATGCCTATTTTCCATCTGGTACTTCTGGCGACGAAAGACAATCCTTCAAGATGGAATGGTTGAATGAAATGCTGCCATACCTGAACTCAGTAAAGAAAAAATTTGAGGGCATCATCCTTTGCGGTGATTACAATATTGCGCACAATCCCATCGACATCCATGATCCCAAAGGAAATAAAAATACTACTGGATTCCTTCCAGAAGAAAGGGCGTGGATGGATGATTTTTTTGCATCAGGATGGGTGGATAGCTTCAGGAAAATTCATCCAGAACCACACAGGTATTCCTGGTGGAGCCAGCGATTCCCGAGTGTAAGACTCAACAACAAAGGCTGGCGCATTGATTACATCAACGTTACCGAGAGTCTCACTGCTCATATTGTTGACGCAGAGATTTTTCCAGATGTCAAGCACAGTGATCATTGCCCCGTTTACCTTGAACTTTCAAATAAATAAGATGCTGGTTTACAACATTACCTATGCGGTCTCGCATGAAATTCATGAAGCATGGATGACATGGATGAAAGGCATTCATATTCCGGCAATCATGTCTACAGGGCTTTTCAGCAGTTTCAAGGTGCTGCGTTTGCTCGAAGTTGATGAACAGGAAGGGCTGACTTTTGCAGTGCAATTTCATGCCGAAACAGAAGAGAATTACCGCAGGTATATTGCTGAACATGCACCTGCATTGCGTTTGCATGCAAACCGCCAATGGGGTGACCAAGTAATAGGATTTCGCACTTTAATGGCAATTGTGCAATAAGTGTGGAAAAATAGATTATCTTTACATGCTAAAATGCAGGTCAGTATTGGCTTTTAGCGGAAATAAGTGAAGAAAAAAAATTTTGTTAGAATCAAAAAGCCTATAAATTTGTCAGTATACAAATCAATTAAAAATTTACGTCTATGAACAAAGCTGAATTGATCGCCAAGCTCGCTGATGATGCTGGTATCACCAAAACTCAGGCTAACGCTACTCTTGATTCATTTGTTAGCGCAGTAACCAAAACCCTCAAAGGTGGTGGTAAAGTAACACTTGTAGGTTTCGGTACTTTCTCTGTAACCAAAAGGGCTGCACGCAATGGTCGTAACCCACAGACTGGTGCTGTGATCAAGATCAAAGCAAAGAAGGTTGCCAAGTTCAAAGCTGGTAAAGAGCTTTCTGCAAAGATCTAACCGCTTAAAAAAAATTAAAAAAGCAAGACGCTTGCGTGTCTTGCTTTTTTTTTCACTTTAAAATTTTAAAATCAAATACAATGGGAAGAGGCGACAAAAAAACAAGGAAAGGAAAAATATTCAAAGGTTCTTTCGGTAAATCAAGACCAGCCAAAGCAGGTAAGAAAGCTGCTCCTCGCAAGGCTTAATGCGTTATCCGTTATCAGTTGTGGGTTGTGATTTCATTATGCACAGTTCATCAACTGATAACTGACAACTGATCTTTTAGGGAGCCAATCGTTCAATCATCCAGGCTCCATCCAGAATGCTGTATTTTATTCGATCGTGCAGCCGATTGCTGCGGCCCTGCCAAAATTCAATGGTTTCTGCTACAACCCTGTATCCGCCCCAGTGCGATGGACGGGGAACTTCACCTGAAGCATACTGTTCAAGCAATGTTGCTGCATTTTTATCCAGGATTTCCCTGCCCTGAATGACTTTGCTTTGCGGTGACGCCCATGCCCCTAGCTTACTACCCAAAGGCCTGCTGTTGTAGTATTCATCACTCTCCTCCGGTGACACCCGCTCACATCTTCCCTCTATACGAACCTGCCTCTCCAATTCTTTCCAGAAGAAGACCAGTGATGCATAAGGATTGGCATCAAGCTGTTGCCCTTTATCGCTTTCATAATTGGTGTAAAAAACAAATCCATTTTCATCAAACCCTTTCAGCAATACAATTCTTGCAGAGGGCCTTCCTGCTTCATTAATGGTAGACAGGGTCATGGCATTGACTTCATCAATAGCTGAATCTAATGCCTCATCCCACCATTGGCTGAATTGCATAACAGGGCTGACGTGAACATCAGATTCTGACAGAGAACGAAGCTGGTAGTCTTTGCGGATGGAAGCGACGGACATAGGGTTGAATTTATTTAACCAAGGTTCCAATCTGCTCCCCAGTCACCAATTTCTTTAAGTTGCCTTCCTGGTTGATGTCAAACACGATGATGGGAAGATTGTTTTCCATACAAAGGGTGAAGGCCGTCATGTCCATGATCTTCAGATTCTTGTCTATACACTCCTTGTAAGAAATGGTATCATATTTTGTTGCAGTTGGATCCTTTTCTGGATCTGCAGTATAGATACCATTGACGCGGGTTCCCTTGATGATGACATCTGCGCCAATCTCAACAGCACGCAGTGAACCTGCTGTGTCAGTAGTAAAATATGGGTTTCCAGTACCGCCACCGAAGATCACGATCCTGTTTTTTTCGAGGTGCCTGATGGCCCTTCTGCGGATATAGGGTTCTGCCACTTGCTCCATCTTGATGGCTGTCAGCAGACGGGTATACATCCCTTGCTTCTCCAGCATGGCCTGAATCGCCATGCCATTGATCACCGTTGCCAGCATACCCATGTAGTCTCCATGAGCGCGTTCAATACCCGTTTCGGATTCATTCATGCCCCGGTAGATATTGCCACCGCCAATAACGATGGCCACTTCAACACCAAGATCGACAACACTTTTGATTTCCTTGGCGTAGCGGTTGATCATGGTAGGATCAATACCAAATCCATTGTCTCCCACGAGGGACTCTCCGGATAATTTTAGCAGTATTCTTTTGTATATGGGTTGCATGGTGCAAAGATACAAAAAGGGCCTTCATGATGAAGGCCCTTTTCTATATTCGATTATCGATTGGATTAACCGAGTGCAACACGCTTGAAGGAAACAACCTTCAAGTCAGCGCCTTTAGATTTCAAGTAATCTCCGACAGACATTCCGCCATCCTTTACAAAAGCCTGGGCAAGCAATGTGCTTTCCTTGTAGAAGGCATTCAGTTTTCCCTCAGCGATTTTGGAGATCATTTCGTCGGGCTTTCCTGCCATTTTAGGATCATTCTTGATCAACTCAAGGATAACACCTTTTTCCCTTTCAATCACTTCAGCAGAAACTGAAGATGAATCGATGGCTACAGGATTCATGGCAGCAATCTGCATGGCAATATCTTTGCCTACTTCAGCTTGTGCCTCATTCAAGCCAACCAATACACCCATCCTGTTTGCACCGTGGATGTATGATGATACGAATTCAGCATCAATGCGCGCAAACTTGGAAACACCAATCTTCTCACCAATGCTGGCAAGCTTATCGTTCACCAGATCAGCGATCTTGGCACCATTGATTTCCTGTGCATTCAACTCTTCAGCTGAATTCACATTGTTGGCAATGGCTGCATCCATGATGCTTTGGGCAAATGCAATGAAATCATCGTTCTTGCTAACGAAATCTGTTTCACAGCTGAGGCACAAAGTGATGCCGGTCTTGTTGTCTGCAGTTGTTTTCGCAAGCACAACACCTTCTTTCGCATCACGGTCTCCCCTGAGTGCAGCAACTTTCTGGCCTTTCTTCCTCAGCCAGTCGATAGCCGCTTCAATGTCACCATTGTTTTCAGTGAGTGCCTTGCGGCAATCCATCATACCTGCACCCGTCATTTGACGCAGCTTGTTGATTTCAGCTGCCGTTATTGTTACTTCTGACATATTTATCCTCCGGTCTTGAAACCATTGCTGATCCAAGACACGATATTTAAGTTAATGTATGGTTTAATTACTTTTTCTGGGCTGGCCTTCTTCCGCCACCGCCTGCTGCAGGAACCCTGCGCTTCGGTGCACCAGGCTTACCCCTTCTGCCACCATCTGCATCTCCTTCCTCATCTACTGAGAATTTCAATGCATTGTCGCCAGAATCTTCACCCTCTTCGCTATCGTCTGATTTCTCAGCCTGACGCTCAGCCAATCCTTCAGCAATGGCTGCAGTGATATAGTTGGTGATGATCGCGATGGATTTGGTTGCATCGTCATTGGACGGTACAGGGAAGTCAACCTTGTTGGGGTCACAATTGGTATCAACCATACCAAAAGTAGTGATGCCCAAACGCTTGGCTTCTGCCATGGCAATATGCTCATGCCCGATGTCAATGATGAACAAAGCAGCAGGTACACGACCCAGTTGAGCGATACCGCCCAATACTTTCTCCATCTTATCCCTGTCGCGAGACAGTTGCAGACGCTCTTTCTTGGTGATGTTATCGAAGCTGCCATCAGCAAGCATTTTTTCAATGCTTTGCATTTTCTTTACAGACTTGCGAACGGTGTTGAAGTTGGTCAACATGCCACCCAACCAACGCTCGGTAACAAAAGGCATGTTTACCTTCTGTGCACACTCGGTAACGATTTCCTTGGCCTGCTTCTTGGTTCCAACAAACATGATCTTCTTACCGCTTTTGGCGATGTTCTTAAGGGCAAGGGCAGTTTCCTGCAAGCAGTCAACAGTCTTGTTCAGATCAATGATATGGATGCCTTTTTTCTCTGCATAGATGTAAGGCAACATCTTAGGATTCCACTTCTTACGGAGGTGACCGAAGTGAACACCTGCTTCAAGGAGTTGCTGCTGCAGTGTAGTATTATTTTCCATTGTATAAAGTATGTTTTTGATTCTAGATTGGTGATCCTGTTAACGCTTGCTGAACTGGTAGCTTCTACGTGCTTTCTTCTTACCGAATTTCTTCCTTTCAACACCCCTTGGATCCCTTCTCAACAAACCTGCAGCTTTCAAAGCAGGCCTGAATTCAGGATTCAAAGCGATGAGCGCACGGGAGATACCCAATTTAGAAGCTTCAGCCTGGCCTTTTTTACCACCGCCTGCAGCATTGATCTTGATATCATATTTTCCGGCACCTTCAACAACAGTGATGGGAAGTTCCACCTGGTTCTGAAGATAGATCTGAGGAAAATATGCCTTGTAATCAAGGTCGTTTACGATGATGTTACCATCCCCCTTGCTGAGGAATACCCTGGTAACAGCTTCCTTTCTACGACCAAGTCCGTTTTTTTGTTTTTCCATTATTCTTTATTTGAAATCGTTTTGAAATTAGAATTTGAAAGGAGTTGGTTGTTGTGCAGTGTGTGGATGCTCTCCACCAGCGTAAACGAACAACTTCTTGTACATTTGGCGACCAAGCCTGTTCTTGGGAAGCATCCCTTTCACAGCCCTTTCAACGATCTGCTCAGGACGACGCTTGATCAAATCCTTGGCGATCTCAATCTTCTGTCCACCAGGATAGCCAGTAACGTGCTGGTATTCCTTGTCTTGGAACTTGTTTCCTGTGAAAACGACTTTCTCTGCATTGATTACGATGACGAAGTCTCCGCAATCAACGTGGGGCGAATAATACGCTTTGTTCTTTCCGCGCAATACTGAAGCAATCTTGCTACAGATTCGTCCCACAGTTTGATTGGTCCCGTCAACAACGTGCCATTTACGTTGCACGGAAGCTGCATTTGCATGCTTTGTGGTGAAATGTAATTTACTCATGTGTACAGTTTTTCGGATTTACATCCGGGTTTAAAAATTTGTCCCCGCCATCCCGGGAAACACCCCCTCTTTCGAAAGGGAGCGCAAAGTTAGCAGAAAGAAGGTTGAAAAACGAACAAAAAAGGATGTTTTTTCAAATACACCTTTATAACACATTGATTTTCAATAAATAATTAGCTTGAATTTTTTATATGAGCGATAGAATGCTGATAAAATAAGGCTTGGCGTTTGGCCTGTGTTCAGAATTGAAGGCCCACAAATGATTTGCGTTTGATCTGTTCGTATGCTTTTCTGTCAAAAGAGTACAATTTGCCGGGGCGGTGCCGGACCATTTTTTCCATCTCATTTTCATCTTTCAATAGGCCTGTTGTAAACAATTTCTTCCTGAAATTCCTCCTGTCAAATGCTATGCCCAGGATTTGCTCAAACAGTTGCTGGAGATCACGAAGCGAGAACTTCGCTTCCAGCAGGTTGAAAATGATGGGCTCTTCCTGAATCTTCCTTTGCAGCGCGGCCACACAAGTATCCAGGATCATCTGGTGATCAAAGGCCATGGTTATGATATCTGAGACTGCATGCCAGTGCAAAGCATTGTCGAGGGTCTTGAGCTGGTGGTCCCTGACATTGACAAGGGCAAGATAAGTGGTCGTGATGACCCTTCCGGCAGGATGTCGGCTCACCCCACCAAAAGTTTTTACCTGTTCCAGAAACATCCCTGTCAGTCCGGTTCTTTCCCTTAATACCCTGTGAGAAGCTTCATCTAGGTCTTCATCTGGCCTGACAAGGTCTCCCAACAAAGACCATTGACCTTTGTAAGCAGGCAGGTCGCTCTCAATCAGCAACACCTTCAAGACGCCTTGGTCATAACCAAATATCACACAGTCTACAGATAATGCAAACTGAAAGGCAGGCAACTGTTCTATGGAAGTGGTGTTGATATTGGGCTTTTTTGCCTCTTTCATGTTGGGTTGTTCTGGGGGGTGGGATAACAAAAATAATTTCTATCATCAACAACAAAAAACATATTTCAGCAGAGATTCATTTTAACTTAGCCCATCCAATGACAAGCAACAACGAACATACCCGTTTTTACCAAGACAAAAGCAAGGAGCTTGAAGCACATGCAGCCGATCTAGGCTACTTGACAGAAAACATCGGCCTGCTCAGGGGTGTCATCCGGTTTCATGAGAACCGTTATTATGTGATGAATGATCCGTTGATCTCGGACGCTGAGTTTGACCTGTTGTACAAGGCGCTTGAAAAAACCGAGGCAGCCAATCCGCTGCTCATCACTACGGACTCTCCCACCCAGCGTGTTGGGCCTGGCATTACCAAACAATTCAAGACGGTCCAGCACCTGGTGCCCATGCTGTCTTTGGAAAATTCTTATGACGCTGCAGATTTGTTGGAATGGGACCGCAAGGCAAGGGAACTATCTGGGTTGGAGCGGCTTGATTATTGTGTAGAGCCCAAGTTTGATGGTGCCAGCATTTCGCTGGTATATGAGAATGACCTCTTTGCCAGAGGTGCTACAAGGGGTGATGGCGTTGAAGGAGAAGACATCACGCTGAACCTCAAACAGATCAAGTCGATTCCACTCTCTGCAGCTTTTTCCAAATATGGTATCCAGCAGGCAGAGATCCGTGGTGAAGTCTTGATGAACAAAAACAGTTTCCAACAATTCAATGAACAATTGCTGGAACAGAACTTGCCTCCCCTGGCAAACCCACGCAATGCTGCATCAGGATCACTGAGATTGAAAGACGCAAGGCTGGTGGGCAAAAGAAACCTCGAGGCCTTTATTTACCATATTGCGTACCTGAATTTTACGCCCGAACACGTAGAAATTCCTTCTCACGCAAAGAGCCTTGAAATGCTGTGGGAGCTGGGTTTTCGGAGCCCTGTTCATGAGAAAAAAGTATTTCATGGCATTCAGGGCGTAATTGATTTCTGCAAGGAGTTTGAAGAAAAAAGGGATGATTTGCCCTACGAAATAGACGGGCTCGTCATCAAGGTGAATGAGCTGGCCCTGCAGGAAAAGCTGGGCATGACCACCCATCACCCCAGATGGGCGATTGCCTTTAAATTCAAGGCCAGACAATCTACCAGCAAATTGTTGCAGGTAGAATACCAGGTGGGAAGAACGGGCAGTGTAACGCCTGTTGCCAAGATACAGCCCGTTCCGATTGGAGGCGTAACCGTTGCATCGATCTCATTGCACAACCAGGATTTCATCCGGGAAAAAGACATCCGCATCGGCGATACCCTGCTGGTGGAACGCGCAGGTGATGTCATCCCCTACATTGTAAAATCATTCCCTGAACTCAGGGATGGCAGTGAAACGGAGATTGTATTTCCCGCTGCATGCCCAGTCTGCAATACTGCGCTGGTCAAAACAGAAGAGGAAGCCGTTTGGCGATGCCCCAATGAAACCTGTGATGCACAGGTGGTGGAAAGGATGATTCATTTCACCAGCAAGGACGCCATGGACATCCGTGGGTTGGGCGATGCCATCATCCGAAAATTCCATGAGATGGGCTGGTTGAAAGATATCCCATCTATTTACAACCTCCCGCTGGATGAACTGAGAAAAATGGAAGGCTTCGGTGCAAAATCCGTTACCAACATCAGCGAAGCCATTGAAAAATCTAAAACGCAACCGCTGTACAGGCTGATCAATGCATTGGGCATTCGCTTTGTTGGCGAAACAACTGCCAAAACCCTTGCCCAGTCAGTATCCCATCTGCTTGACCTGGGTACAATGGGAAAAGAAGACCTGCAAAAATTAGAGGATGTAGGCGTGAAAGTCGCAGAGAGCATCCACCAGTATTTCAGCAATCCAGCCAACATTGACATGTTGAAAAGGTTGGAAGCCGAAGGCCTGCAGTTGAACAGCATCAAGCAACAGCCTGTTGATGGCAACCTCAAAGGAAAGAGCTTCCTCTTCACCGGCACATTGTATAAAATGAAGCGTTCTGAAGCGGAAGCCCTTGTGGAAGCCAACGGCGGAAAAATATTATCCGGCGTGAGCTCAAAACTTGATTACCTGATCGTTGGAGAAGATGCAGGATCCAAGCTGGAAAAAGCAAAGAAGATCGCCTCCATCCAGATTTTGGATGAAGACGGCTTCATTAAATTAATTCACTAGCCAACAGATATTCTGCAATCTGCACTGCGTTGGTGGCAGCTCCCTTGCGGAGGTTATCACTCACGATCCACATGTTGAGTGTCTTGGGCTGGGTTTCATCGCGGCGAATCCTTCCAACAAAAACCTCATCTTTTTCGTGTGCATCCATGGGCATGGGATATTGCTGGGTTGCAGGATCATCCACAACAATGATGCCTGGTGCATCAGCCAAAATACGCTTCACTTCGTCCAGTTCAAACTCCTCTTCAAACTCAATGTTGACACTTTCGCTATGACCACCCATGACCGGAATCCTTACGGTTGTTGAGGTTACACGGATGCTGTCGTCGCGCATGATTTTTTTGGTTTCCAACACCATTTTCATTTCTTCCTTGGTGTATCCATTGTCAAGGAACACATCTATCTGTGGAATGACATTGAGATCGATGGGATATTTATACGCCATCTCCCCTTCGATGCCATTGCGCTCGTTCATCAACTGTGTAACAGCCTTCACGCCAGTACCGGTTACACTCTGATAGGTGCTCACCACAATGCGTTTGCTTTTATATTTCTTGTGCAAGGGTGCAAGGGCCACCACCATTTGAATGGTAGAGCAGTTGGGGTTGGCAATGATCTTGTCTTCGGCAGTCAAATCATCGGCATTGATTTCAGGAACCACCAGTTTTTTGGTGGGGTCCATCCGCCAGGCAGATGAGTTATCGATAACAGTAATGCCGGCAGCAGCAAAAGCTGGAGCCCATTCAGTGGAAGTTCCGCCACCTGCAGAGAACAAGGCTACAGCCGGTTTAAGATCGATGGCAGTCTGCATGCCCACTATTTTATACTGTTTCCCTTTGAAGGTCACTTCTTTGCCTACAGATCTTTCTGAAGCCACTGGAATAAGTTCAGTAACAGGGAAGTCTCTCTCTTCAAGGACCTGTAACATTTTTGTGCCCACCAAGCCGGTTGCACCAACGACTGCAACTTTCATATTGTCTAATTTTTCCCTTTCGGGTTTGGTTAAAAAAAAGCCTCCCAAATCTGGAAGGCTGTTACATATTTGATACACACAAACAGAACTAACCTTCCCGCTGGGACTGTTTCTTGTTCTTTTTAGTGTGTTTATTTTGATTCATGATATGGGTGCAAAGCTAATTATGAAAGATTTTTCTGCCAAATAAATGTTGTTTTCCCCTTTTTGGCCCTGCGCTTGAAAATATTTTTGTTAAATGAAGTGGGGGCTGATGATTTTTTTGGTGTTGATGTTTGGCAAGATATGTCATGCGCAAATGGAGCGGTATGCAGTGGTGATCAATGAGATCATGGCAGATCCATCGCCAGTCATTGGACTTCCCAATGCAGAATACATCGAGCTCAGGAACAATTCATCCTCAACCATCAATCTCAACAAATGGCGGATTGACAACGGAACAACTACAGCGGTCGTCTCGGTCAATTACCTGCTGGCACCAGACAGCCTGGTGATACTCTGTTCAAAATCACAGACAGTTTTTTTCAATGCCCCTTCAAAAACCCTGGGGCTGACTTCCTTTCCTGCATTGACAAATGAAGGCGACCTGCTGACCCTTACTGCACCAAACGGGAAAACGATTCACGCTGTATCATACGACATCAACAGCTATGGAAATTCCCTGCAATCAACTGGTGGATGGTCACTTGAAATGATTGATCCGCGCATGCCCTGCAATGGGCTCAACTGGCGGGCCAGCAGCAACAGCAAAGGTGGAACACCAGGTACAGAAAACAGCATCTACAAGAAATTTTCCATAGACAACCGACTAGAAGCCCTGCAATGCACGGCCATCAACGACAAGCTTTTGTTGCTGACATTGAACCAGGGAGCAGACAGTGTATCCCTTTCCACGGCCAGTCATTATCAATTGTCAGGATGGAGCAATGCAGTCATCGGTGCAAAGGCCATTCCACCGCTGTTCAACAGCGTTGAAATTACGCTGCAACAAGCCATGGAACCCAACCGGATTTATCGCCTCAAAGCTTCTCCCATCAAGGGTTGTAACAGCAACAAGTTTGACAGCCTTGAGGTCAGGACCGGCCTGGCAAAAGCTCCTGAAGCCGGAGATATTGTCATCAATGAGATCTTGTTTGATCCGCCGCCTGGAGGTGCCGATTTCATCGAACTGCATAATCCATCCACCGCATTGATCAATGTCAGGGAGCTGATGATCGGCGCAAGGAATGCCGGTGGAAGTATTGGCACTGCAGTGATTGTATCAAACAAAGACCATCACCTGTTTCCTGGAGATTTTCTTGTACTGTCTGCAGACACTGGTTTTGTGAAGCGTCAATGGCCCAAAAGCATCCGTCAAAAAATGATAGTGGTCAAGTCTTTGCCCAGTTTGCCAGACGACAAGGGCAAATGCATGGTGATGAATAAACAGGGAAAACTGATTGACGAACTCAACTATACGGATGATATGCACTACCCGCTGTTGGCCAATAAAGCAGGTGTTTCTTTGGAGAGGGTTGATCCCAGATCCTCAGCATCCTCCACTGGCAATTGGCATTCAGCATCATCCGATGCCAATCATGCTACGCCGGGTTGGGCCAATTCCCAGTTCAGGAAATTGGATAGTACAGACAACAGCAACATCAGGTTATTTCCGGCATTGATCAGCCCAGACAATGATGGCCAAGATGATTTGCTCAACATTCAATACCAGTTCAACGAAACAGGAACCCTTCTGTCTGCCTACATTTTCCATCAAAATGGTCAACTCCTTTCGAAGATTATTGACAACAGGCTTTGTGGAACAGCAGGCAGTTTCAGCTGGAATGGATTTGATGCAAAAAACAATAGACTCCCAGAAGGAGTCTATGTTGTATTGATTGAAACTTTCAATTTGAATGGTAAAACACAGCGGCTCAAAAAAGCAATAGGCGTCCGCTTCTAAGGACAAATTATCAAATGATGTTGATGTCAAAATTCACCAGGTCAACAAACTGTTTGATCCTTGCATTGATGTCTTCTTTTGAAATTTCCCTCATCCTTGTGGTGCCAAATTTTTCAACACAGAATGATGCCATTGCGGAGCCGATGATGATGGCAGTTTTCATGTTTTCAAAAGAAATGTCTTTGGTTCTCGCGATATGGCCTACGAAGCCACCTGCAAAAGTATCGCCCGCTCCGGTTGGATCAAACACCTCTTCCAATGGAAGGGCAGGAGCAAAAAAGACCTGGTCTTCATGGAACAACAATGCACCATGCTCACCCTTTTTTACCACCAGGTATTTTGGACCCATGGCAAGGATTTCTTTGGCAGCCTTCACCAATGAATACTGGGCACTCAACTGCCTTGCCTCGCTGTCATTGACCATCAACACATCGACATCTTTCAGTAGCAGTTCAAGGTCATCCATGGCGGTTTCCATCCAGAAATTCATGGTGTCCATGATCACCAGCTTGGGTTTGTTCTTCATTTGCTTCAGGACACTGTGCTGCACAGCAGGAACACCATTGCCCAACATCACAAATTCACAATCCTGGTAACTGTCTGGAACCACAGGTGTGAAATTGGCGAGCACATTCAACTGGGTATCCAGTGTATCACGCTCATTCATGTCCATGTGGTAGCGGCCAGACCAAAAGAATGATTTTTCATCCTTCTTGATTTGAACGCCCTCAAGATCAACACCAATGCTGGCCAGGTGATCCAGTTCTTCCTGTGGAAAATCTCCACCCACAACAGAAATCTGCTTGATGGGCGTCACGAAATTGGCAGCACTCAGGGCAATATAGGTTGCCGCTCCACCGATGATGCGGTCACTTTTTCCAAAAGGCGTTTCAATGGCATCAAAGGCCATGGTTCCTACAACAAGCAATGACATAAGCGTTTGGTTTTGTGCGGCAAAGATAAGCAGGTGTTAGACAATACCAATTGTGTTCAAAATTCTTCTGTAAATTGAACCAAAATCAGGAAACATGAAAAAGCTATGCTGTCTGTCTTTGCTCTTCATCAGTTTGTTTTCAATGGCACAGGAGTCTGCCTCCTACAAGCTTCCTCCAAAAGAGATTGCTGATCTGTTGCTGGCAAAACCAACCCCTGCGGTTTCCATCGACCATTTGGGTGAATGGATGCTGATCATGGAAAGAGAGTCCTACCCGACAGTTGAAGAGCTGGGTCAACCGGAACTGCGTGTTGCAGGCCTTCGCCTGAATCCCAACAACTTTTCTCCCAGCAGACAGAATTTCATCAACAACCTCAAACTCAAACATATTGCAGACGGAAAGGAGTACACCATTGCAGGGATTCCTGCCGGAGCTTTGATCAGCAATACCGAATGGAGCCCTTCTGAGAAGAAGATTTCCTTCACCAATACCACTGCAACAAAGGTCGATCTCTACGTGATTGATATTGCAAAAAAGGCTGCTGTCAAAATCAACAAAACAGCACTTGTCACTACCATCGGACCCGTTTCCCAATGGGTAGACGACAATACCATCATCTATACTGCAGCCACCAAGCCTGCTGCCATGCTTCCGAAAAAACCGATCACACCTATTGGACCATCCATACAGGAAAACATCGGAAAAGCCGCACCCAGCAGGACTTACCAGGACCTGATCAAATCCGTGTACGATGAAACTGTGTTTGCCTTTATGACTACTGCACAGTTGATCAAGAACACCAATGGCACCGAAACCAAGCTTTCCAGCCCTGCCATTTATGCCTCATTTAATTTCAGCCCAGACAACAAGTATATCCTCACAGAAACCATTCAGGCTCCTTATTCCTATCTGGTAACAGCCTATTCCTTTGCTTCCACCATGGCCATCATGGACATGAGCGGAAAAGTCGTAAAGACACTTGCCAAGCTTCCCTCTGGTGAAACGACCCCCAGCGGTTATGACAATGTACTGCCTTCACCAAGAAGCTTTGCATGGAGAGCAGATGAGCCTTCTACCATTACCTGGTGCGAACCCCAAGACAGCGGACTGATGAAAAAAAACATGGAATTCCATGATGCGGTATACGCCCTGAAAGCACCATTCACCGCCAGTCCTGCCGTACTGGTGAAAACAAAAATGCGTTTCAGGAACATTGTCTGGGGCAACGAACATTTTGCATGGGTGAACGAAGGACTGACTGGAAAACAGATGCAGAAGGCCAGCAAGCTGGACCCTGCCACCGGTGCAATGGAAACCTTGTTTGAAAGAAATACCACAGATGCCTACAACAATCCTGGCATGCCGGTGATGAAAAGGAATGCATTCGGAACATCCGTCATCAACCTGCTTGACAACAACAAGATCCTGATGAACAACCCAGTTGGATCATCGCCGGAAGGAGACCTTCCTTTTCTTGCTGCATTTGACCTGGCGTCCAAAACCAGCAACATCATCTGGAGAGCAAAAAAAGGCTTTTATGAAACAGTGACAGCCGTCCTTGATGCCAACAACCTCAAACTGGTTACCAGAAAGGAAAGCCAGACCGAGGTTCCCAATTATTATATCAAAAACCTGAAGGGCGGTGGTGCCGATCAGCAGATCACAGGCTTTTCCAACCCTTATCCTTCAATGGTGGGTGTTACAAAAGAAAAACTCAAATACAAGCGGGCAGATGGTGTAGACCTCACTGGCGACCTGTATTTGCCAAAAGGATATGACCGTGCAAAAGACGGACCGTTGCCAGTCTTGATCTGGGCCTATCCAAGAGAGTACAACAATGCAGCAGATGCGGCACAGGTTAGGGGAAGCAAGGACAGGTTTACCACCATCAGCTGGGGATCTCCGATTTTCTATGTGATGCGTGGCTATGCGGTACTAGACAATGCTGAAATGCCCATAGTTGCTGCATCAAAAGATAGCAAACCCAATGATACTTTTATTGAGCAGTTGAAACTGAATGCTGAAGCTGCCATTGGCGCTTTGTCTTCTTTGGGTGTTGGCGATCCCAAAAGGGTTGCCGTGGGAGGACACAGCTATGGGGCTTTCATGACTGCCCATCTCTTGTCTCATACCAATCTCTTCAAGGCTGGATTGGCCAGGAGCGGAGCCTACAACAGGACCCTTACCCCATTCGGCTTCCAGGCAGAGGAGAGAACCTACTGGGAAGCACCCGATCTCTATTACAAGATGAGCCCCTTCAGCTATGCCAACAAGATCAAGACCCCGATTCTGTTGGTCCATGGAGAAGCAGATGACAACCCGGGAACCTTCCCCATCAACAGCGAACGCCTCTACAATGCCATCAAAGGACATGGTGGAACCGTTCGCCTGGTCTACCTGCCTTATGAGGCACATGGATACAGGGGAAAGGAAAACCTGCTGCACCTGTTGTGGGAACAGAGCGAGTGGCTTGACCGCTTTGTGAAAAACGCGAAATAAAGGTTAGAAATCAATCTGGCCGGCTGCCCTTTCTGGTTTCGCATATTGAAACCGGGCATGTGGTGCTGTGGTATAATAAGCATCCATTCCGAGGCTGACCATGGAGGAGG
>CALPWM020000019.1 GCA_943327275.2 Chitinophaga pinensis | reverse complement strand
CGGGTGTAACCATGTATACCTGATAGCCTGCTTTTTCTGCTTGTTTGGCAAGGGTGCCGATGACATCGTCCGCCTCAAAACCATCGGTCTCCAGGATAGGAATGTTCAGGCCTTCAATGATTTTTTTGATGTCGGGAATGGAGGCCAACAGGTCTTCTGGGGCCTCTTGTCTGTTTGCTTTGTAATCGGCAAAATCGGTATGCCTTTCTGTTGGGGCAGCAGTATCGAAACATACGGCCAAATGCGTTGGCTTTTGTTTGTTGAGCAGGTCAATCAATGCGTTGGTGAAACCAAATTGTGCGTTGGTGTTTTTCCCTTTGCTGGTGATGCGCGGGCTTCTGATCAATGCATAATAGGCACGAAAGATCAGGGCAAATGCATCGAGAAGGAACAGCTTTTTTTCCATGGTCCAAAGTTACTCTTTTCGGCACCAGTTTCACCACTTAGTGTTAGGGATGCGTCAGCATTTCATGTCGATAAAATAGGGCAACATTTTTCTCCAAGTCGGCCAATCGTGGTGGATATCCGCAGCCCAAACCTCCAGCTCGTGAGGAATGGATTTGCTGTGCAGGACGTTTGAAAATCTTCTGTTGGCTTCAGGATCTTCGTGGTTGCCACTTCCGGTGGCCATGATGATTTTACCGCGCCTGATTTGCTCAAGTTTATCATGATCGGCGAGGTTGGGTATATAATGCATCGGAGAATTGAAATAAACCTGATCGTCATAAAAACCATCCGTGTATTCCATCAGGTCATACACACCGCTCATGGCGATTACACCATTGATCAGGTCTGGTCTTTTCAGAAAAAGGTTCATGGAATGAAGGGCTCCGAACGAAGCACCACAAGTGATGATGGGCGTGTCTTCTGATGTCTTTGATTTGATGAAAGGAATCACTTCATTGAAAACATATTCGTTGAACTGGTTCTGGCGGATGGCCTTGTGAGCGCCCTCCATTTCTTTGTTCATCCAACTTTCCGTGTTGATGCTGTTGACGGAAAAGATCTTCAGCCTACCTGCATCCAGAAAGGGTTTCAACGCATTGATGAGTTCAAACCTTTCGTATTCCAGGTAGTCTGCTGCAGCAGTAGGAACCATCAGAAGGGCAAACCCATAATGGCCATATACAGCAATTGGCATCTCCTTGTTGAGTGCCGGGCTGTACCACTGATGGATTTCCCTGACCATTTTATTTGACCACTTTCAGGATGCCACGCATGACTGATGCATGTCCTGGATAAGAGCAAATGAATGGATATTCTCCGGGTGTTGTAGGTGCAAAGAAATAGATGCTCTCAATGGCGTCTGGTGGCAACAGCCTGGTATGGAAAAGTACTTTGGGGCTGTTCGGAACATAGTTCATTTCTGATCCCTTCAGTCCGAGTTGCAGGGCAAGATTTCCCACCTCTTCTGCAGCGCCTGGAGCAACCACCACAACATTGTGCGTCATGTCGTCATTGTTGCTGAACATCAGGCGCACTTTTGCTCCCGCCTTCACTTCAAAACGGGTCACATCGAATTTCAGTCCTGGCTTGGTACCGAGCTTGAGCACAACATCCGGCTGTCCCCAATCGCCAGGCATGGTCAATTTGCGTTTGGCTGAGATGGTATTAACGGATGTTGCTTCAGGCATCATTTTCATGTCATGCTTCATGTCCATCATCTTCACTTTCTGATCTTCGGTCAGGACTGTAGCTGCACCCTCAGGAATATTGTTCATGGTATAGTAGGCGAAATCATGCAACAATGCTTTGCCATTGGAAGAGGTCAAGTTTTGCAGTTTGATTTCATGGATATGGCCTGCAATGAGGCTGTCCATCACCAGTTTTACTTTTTTCCCATCCGCAGATGGAATAATGCCTTTGATTTTTCTGACCTGATTCTGGATGATGGGGCTTCCGTAGATATGGTGGTATTTGTAGATGAAACTGTTGACGGAATAGTTCATCGCATTTTTCAGTTTTGCAACATCAACGGGAAGTGAAAATTCAATTTCAAATCCGTCAGGAAGGGCATGGATGTCTTTCATTTCGAAAGGCGTTTCACCGTTCCATACCAAACGTTGCAATGCATATTCTGCTTTGCCGGTGCTGGCCCATCCCCTGCTGGTCATCCCCGCAAACATAGAGCCGTCGAGGCCCCAGCGCAAACGAAGCAGACCTGAAGCAAATCCCTCATAAAATGGATAACAGGCACCCTGGTATTTTCCTTTTACTTTTTCCAAGGTCATGCGCATGATCTTGGAGTGACCCTGGTCGGCAACATAATAGTGTCCGGCAAACGGACCAAATGCTCCATTGGTTTCATCTTGCAGGATGTCTGAAGTGGAGATACCCATGAGTGTATGAGGGAACCAAACTGCGGGAAGTTTTAGTTCCTTGATTATTTTGGCCGCCTCATGCATGGGCTGTCCATTGTCTACAACTTTCAAATCATCTTTGGTGAGCTTGAGTGGAGATTCTGGTTCTTTGGTCCAGTTCAGACCACCGGCATTGCCAGCGAAATCTCCTTTCTCCAAATGCGTAACCCTTCCACTGCCTACCCAGTCTCCCTGGTTTTCTGCGTAAAACACATCGCCATTGTTGTTGATGTTGAAACCTGCTGGTGAACGCAGTCCTGTTGCAATGGGCTCGGTGGCTCCATTGGGTTTTATTTTCAGCAACCAACCATGCCATTTGCCCAATCCATCGCCATATCCAACCCAGGCAACATTGAGTGTAACATACATATCGCCATTCTTGTCAAATACTGGACCATAGGCATATTCATGGTAGTTTCCACTCAGTTGAAAAATACTGATGGGTGTAAAGCTGTCGGCCTTTCCATCTCCGTCTTTGTCTTCAATCTTGGTCAGTTCTCCTCTTTGTGTACAATAGAATGCGCCATCCCTGTAGGCCAATCCCAACACTTCATGAAGACCTGAAGCGAATTTGGAAAAATAGGGTTGTCCGTTTCCGTAAGCATTCTCAATGATCCAAATTTCTCCCCTTCTGGTAGAGGCTGCAATCCTTCCGTCTGGCATTACAGCCACGCCGCCTACTTCAAGCTTGATTTCCTGAGGGATGGCAATGGTTCTGAGGGAATAGTAATCCTTTTCGGATTGCACTGCATTATTTTGTCCGTTGGAAACAATGGCAAAACTGAGTGAAAGGGCTGCGAGGGAAATTGATCGAATGATGCGCATGGAAAGCAGAAATTTTGTTGACTTAAAGATAGTCAAATTCCTGCTTTCCTGTGCGCAACATCAAATCTTATCCATTTGTTTGAGACTGCTTCATTTCTTCGATGAATTCATCAAGCTTTTCCCTGGATATGCCTGGCATGCAGATGACATGCGCAATGTCATTGTCTGTGGCAAGCTGCCATTTCTTGCATATTTCGCTGGAGGGTTTAGGCATCACCACGGTCAGTGCATTGGGGTTGCTCCATGCCTTTACGCCAATGGCGTTGAGGTGTACCCTGAGGTGTGCAGCGTTTTCCAGGCTGGCCATGGTCCTTTTCAGCATGCCTTCTTTCCCCCATTTTTGAATGGCATACCATACGATCAATGCATTCATGCCACTGCGTGATCCTGTGATGGTGGTATCCAGCGAACCAATATAGTTGATGGAACGGCCTATCCTGTCTTTGTAGGATTTTTTTACCAGCACTACACCATTCGTGATGGGAGATCCGAAGAATTTATGGCCGCTGATGGCAATGCTGTCTGCACCATGCGCAAAGTCGAAATCGCTGGCGCCCAGCAAAGGAAGATAGGATCCTGCAAGGGCTGCATCGCAATGGATATAGGAGCTTTTGATGGCGTATTTGTTCAGGGTTTCCTTGATGGTGGGAACACTGTCTTTGGCCTCTGTCATGGTGGTGCCGATGTTTGCCATGATGATCACAGATTGCTGGCGGTTCAGTTGGATCATTTGGGAAAGATCTTCATAATCCATCTCCCCATTGGGCTGGGAGCGGATGACAATGCTTTTCATGTTCAGCAGGTGGAGGTTTTTCTGAACACTGTAGTGCGTTGCCTCGCTGTAGTAAACAATCCCGTTGGGATAGAGTTCCCTGGCAAGATAAAGGGCATACAAGTTTCCTTCAGAGCCTCCGTTGGTTACATAGCCCCAATGATTGTTGGCGGGTGCATTGAAAAAATCAGCATAGAAAGCAACCACTTCACGTTCAAATGATTTGCATTGCATATCGTTTGATTCCATGAAGGGATCTCCAACGTTGTTGATGCTGTATTTCATCAACGGATAGAGTTCTGTATAGTCGTAGTCAGTGGCTACAGGGTATCCGATATAGGTTTTGGCCCTTTCACTGATTTTTAGGTGAAATTGTTCAAGAATTTCCATTGTAGAAATGGGTTTGATGAGAAATTGAGGTAAGAAAACAGGGGATTATTCCTGTGAAAAAATCAATTTCTCAGCGCATCTTCGGCAAGCGACTGCATGAGACATGCATAAGTGTCGCTTTTGTCATTGAACAGTTTGAAGGGAAAGTCGGGTCTCATCTATTGCAAAAATACCAACAAATGTCAGATTTCCTACCAAATCAGCTGATATTGTATGGGTTCGCCTGCAGGAAGCAGTAATACCTGCTGTCCAAGATAGCCTTCAATCTTAGGAATCAGGCCTGCTGCAATCTGCACAAAATAGGCCTGGTTGCCGATGCTGTACAAACCTTTCCCCAGTGGCGTAATGCTGCTGCCCTGGGCAATCCTGATCATGGTTTTTTCTTTTCCCTCTCCTGAAACGGTTATGCTGCGTTTGAGGCCTTTTCCTTCAGGCTGAATCTTATCCTTGATGGTAAGTGTCTTGTAAGTGTAGGAAAAGGTTGGAAGCCCCGCAGAAAGGGTATAGCCCTTGTATTGATAATCGGCGATGGAGTCTTTGGTGAGCGGCTTTTCATAGATCGGGCAGTTTCCTGCCAAAACAATGGGAGCACCCAGCGGTGTTGCAGTCTGTGGTTCACCCCGCTCATGCCACATGTCTGTGGTGTTGAGGAAATCACCTTTCCAAGCCTGCAGCATTCCTCCCTGCATGAGATCGAAGGCATAATGCACCTGTGCCGGATCGCCAACCGAAACCACATGTGTCAATTTTTTATTGTTGTGGTTCATGAAAGAGCGGATCATCTCCGGTCCGCTTTCTGCTTTTACTGCAATCAATGGTGCCGGACTGCGGTCTGGCATGGAAGCCGCAGCATGAAGGGCAATTGATTTGCTGTTGGCTTTTTCTATGTAGAGTGAAAGCCCTGGTCTTGCCCAATCCAAGTCCTTGTTGATCCAAAATTTGAATGCGTGATCGCCAGCTTTCAGTTCTGTTGTTCCCGAAACAGGAGTTCCGTTCAAAAACAAGTCCTTTGCCTCGAGTACTTTTTTACCATCAATTTCAAGGCTTCCTGTGCCGGAGAAAAGCGAACTGAATGTATAACTATCGTTGGTGGGGATGCTTATTTTTCCATCAAACACCAACAGAAATTTGTCTCTTGCTGGTGCCAGCCTTGAATCAAGGGCAGTGGTCTTCCCTTGAAGGGTTGGCTTTGTGGTCTTGGCCTCCCCTAAATTGGTGGCAGACTTTTCATAATACTGATAGCCTATATCGTGCAGGGCCACTTTCAGGTCGTCTTGTGCAAGATATTTTAGATTTTTAATGGCGAAGGTTCCATGGTCTCCCTGAATCATTAAGGGCCCATAAGGTTTCTCATCGCTAAAGCTTGCTGAAATGGTAGGGCCGTCTACATTGATGTTCTCATGCAGGGTGACGCCATTGAGTTTTACATAAATGAACCTGGCATCTGCTGTTTTAGATCCGGCGGCATCAAACCTTGGCGCCTGGAAAGAGATTTCCATGTGTTGCCAAAGACCTGGAGCCAATGCTGCATTTTTCATGGGAGCCTTCCCACTCATTCCATTTCCCTTTTTAATGGTCTGATAAAGACCGCCCACATCACTGTACCTTGGCGCTTTCACACCCCAGCTATCAAACAGCTGTACCTCATACCTGGATTGAAAATAAAAGCCAGAATTGGAGCCCTTTGCCATCATGAAATCAAATTCAAGCAACATGTCGCCATGTTCCATCTTGGTCACCAGGTTGTGGACGGGCTTGTTTTGAATGGAGCGGCTGAAATCGTTGTGCAGTATCCCCAATCCTTTTGCCGTATTCAACGCAGTATCACTGTATCCCGCTTCAACATCGCCAACGAGTTTCCAATTGGCGGTGGGTGCTTGAAATGACTCAAGGTTGTTCAATGAAATTTCTTTCAGGCGTGGCTTGATGCGCTGTGCTTGAGAAAAACCAGCAACGAGCAATGACACGGCAAGGGAAACGATGATTCTGTAACGCATGACAAAAAGTTGTTGAATGGTGAATTTAATCAATTCATTGAAAATAAACGCATTTTATGCCGATTGAAAAACAGATCGGGAATAGTTTTCTTTATGGCAATGCTTTCATCTCCTCCATCCTTTTTTTGGACTCAAACATCAGATCCCTCAATCGTGCAGCCTCCATGAAGTCAAGGTCTTTGGCAGCTTTTTCCATGGTTTTTTTGAGTTTGGCGATGTGTTTTTCCATTTGTGGGATGGTAACATAGTCGTTTTGATCTTCTGCAGCTTTCGCACTCAACTGTTCTTCTGCCAATACAGCAAGGTTGTTTTTATCGTCATATCCTTTGATGTCCAGCACTGCTGTTTGTGCAAAAACCTCTTCCTTGCTTTTATTGACCGTTGTTGGTACGATGTTGTGCGCCGTATTGTATGCAACCTGTTTGGCCCTTCTTCTTTCGGTTTCGTCCATGGTTTTTTGCATGCTGCCTGTTCTCTTGTCAGCATAAAAAATAACCCTGCCATCAACATTTCTTGCAGCCCTTCCTGCTGTCTGGGTCAATGATTTTTCATTTCTCAGAAAGCCTTCTTTGTCGGCGTCAAGAATGGCCACCAGTGATACTTCTGGCAGATCAAGTCCTTCTCTCAACAGGTTCACCCCTACCAGCACGTCAATTTCTCCCAAGCGAAGCTGTCTCAATATCTCCACCCTTTCCAGGGTATCCACTTCGCTGTGGATGTATTTTGATTTGATGTGGATCCGCTGCAGGTATTTGTCCATTTCTTCGGACATCCTTTTGGTCAAAGTTGTTACCAAGACCCTATCGCCTTTTTTTACCGTCTTGTCAATTTCATCCAGTAGGTCGTCAACCTGGTTGATGCTCGGCCTCACTTCAATGGGCGGATCAAGCAGTCCTGTGGGGCGCACCACCTGCTCCACTACCACACCTTCTGTTTTGTTCAATTCATAATCAGAGGGTGTTGCAGATACAAAAACCACCTGGTTGAGCATGTTCTCAAACTCATTGAAATTGAGGGGCCTGTTGTCCAGGGCGGCAGGCAGGCGAAATCCATAATCGACCAGCACCATTTTTCTGCTCCTGTCGCCACCATACATGCCACTGACCTGGGGAATGGTCTGGTGGCTTTCATCAATCATGCAGATAAAATCTTTTGGAAAATAATCGAGCAAGCAGAAGGGCCTTGCTCCCGGCGTCCGCCTGTCAAAAAACCTGGAATAGTTTTCAATGCCATTGCAATAACCCAATTCCTTGATCATCTCAATGTCATAGTTGACCCTTTCACTGATGCGCTGTGCTTCAATAAACTTACCAGAGTCTCTGAAGTATTGAACCTGTTGACCCAGCTCATCGATGATTTCAGAGATGACCTGGTTGATGATTTCTTTTGGCGCCAGATAAAGATTGGCAGGAAAAATCGCCGCAGTATCAACAGAAGAAATGCGTTTTCCGGTTTCTATTTCAAGCGTATCAATCGATTCAATTTCATCGCCATAAAAACTGATGCGGTATCCAAAATCAACATAAGGGAGGTTGATGTCGATCGTATCGCCTTTTACCCTGAAGCTGCCACGTTTGAAATCGATTTGCGTGCGGTGGTACAAGGAGTTGACCAGCGCATGCAAAAAACCCTGTCTGCTGATGACCTGACCCTTGTGTATGCGCACGATTCCATTTTCAAATTCAGTGGGGTTGCCCATACCATAAATGCAGCTTACCGACGCAACAACGATGATATCTCTCCTGCCACTCAAGAGTTCTGAAGTGGCCTGCAGCCTCAGTTTGTCGAGTTCCTCATTGATGGCAAGGTCTTTCTCGATATAGGTATTGCTGACTGGCAGGTAGGCCTCGGGTTGGTAATAATCGTAATAGGAAACAAAATAACCAACAGCATTCTCAGGAAAGAATTGTTTGAATTCGCCGTAGAGCTGCGCAACCAGGGTTTTGTTGTGCGTCAGAACAAGGGTGGGCTTTTGCACCTGCTGGATGACATTGGCCATCGTGAAGGTTTTCCCCGAGCCTGTTACGCCCAACAGCGTTTGGTATTGCTCTCCTTCTTGTATGCCTTCTACCAGTTGCCGGATGGCATTGGGTTGGTCGCCCGCAGGGGAATAGGGAGAATGCAGCTTGAATTGCATCCTGCAAAATTAACCCAATTTATCATCTGAATTTTTCGGGATGGATATTATCGTAATCTGTTTTTTCCTGAAAGAAATTTCCCAGTGCCAGCAGGTCTTCTTCTTTGAAAAGGTTGGACAAGAATGTTATGCTATTGGGCACGCCTTGCTTTGTAAGGCCGATGGGCATGCAGAGTGCCGGATGACCGGTCAGGTTGGTGATGGCCAATTGTCTTCCGCCAAAACTGGGTGTGATGATCACGTCGAAATCTTGCATTGCCGCATTGACGCGTTGCATTAGGATGCTGCGGTGCCTGTTGGCATTGATGTATTCTACGGCAGGGATGGTCCGGGATACCCTAAAATAATTCGGCCAGTCAAAACGGGTTTGTCTTGTCATCTGGTCGTCCAGCCCTGTTCTGGTGAAGGCATCAAATGCAGCAGCAGATTCTGCGCCGATGACCTGTCCGATGATATCAAACGCGTATACTTCTGTATCTGGAAAATACATGGGCTTGATTTCAAGCCCCTCCGCCTTTAGTACTTTGAGCACAGACCATTCCTGTGCGGATGAATCCAGTTTATCAAAATGATTTTTTGCATAACCGATGCGCAATGTTTTTACATCTGATTTGCTCTTGTAGTTAAAAGCAGCATTGACGGCACTTGCATCCTTGTCGTCTGTTCCATGGATATAAGCAAAAACAGTAGCTGCATCCGCGGCAGACCTGCAGATGGGGCCCACCTTGTCGAGGCTCCAACTCAGGGTCATTGCACCAGATCTGCTCACACTTCCAAAAGTTGGCCGCAGCCCGGTTGCTCCACAGGTATGGCTTGGGGAAATGATGGATCCATGGGTTTCTGTGCCAATGGCAAAAGGCACCAAACCAGCTACTGTGGCAGAAGTAGATCCTGCGGATGAGCCACTGGAGCCCCTTTCAAGGTTCCAGGGATTCTTTGTTCTGCCCCCGAACCAATAGTCTCCCATGGCCAAAGCACCCAGTGTAAATTTTGCCACCAAGACTGCACCAGCATCTTTCAGCCTGGTATACACATAAGCATCTTCATCAATGGTTTGATTTTTATAGGGTGCTGCGCCCCAGGTAGTTTTTGTACCCTTTACCGCAAACAGGTCTTTCAATCCGTAAGGAATACCATGCAATGGTCCGCGATCAATGCCTTTGCTCAACTCTTCATCAGCCTTTGCCGCTTGTTCCATAGCAATCGATTCGGTGAGGCTTACTGTGCATTGTAGTGTGTCGCCGAATTGCTTTAAGCGGCCATTAAAAAACCTTGTCAATTCAACAGCAGTGATGGATTTGTTGCGCAGCAGTGACCCAAGTTCCTGGATGGAATAAAATGCCAGTTCATTCTTGTTTGCTGGGAGTTGGATTTTTTTATCATACTTCCATTTCAGTTTCTCTTGTTTGACGGCGTCTGCTGTCAATCGCTGTGCCATGCTCATGGCGATGCTGTTGTCGAGTGGAAGGGCATGCATTTTTTTATAGTCGGCGATATTGTCCTTCAAGTCAGGCATCATCATTTCCACTTCCTTGTCTGAGTATTTCAGGTCAAGCAAATTGGCCATTTTGTGCACATCAACTGGCTTGATGCTGTCTTGGGCAATACAACAATTGCCCATCAATAGGGTCAATGCAAAAAATAGTCTTTTCATCCTAAAGGCTTTTGGTTTATTTCATTTCCCTTTTGATATAGGTAGAATAATCTGGAATGCTGCAGGTATAGGCTTCATGCATCAAAGGTGAGGTAAGCAAAAAGTCTGCAGTTGCACGGTCACAGGCAAACGGAATGTTCCAGGTGACTGCCAACCTGAGCAAGGCTTTGATGTCTGGGTCATGGGGTTGCGCTTCCATGGGGTCCCAAAAAAATACCAGCACATCCACCTGACCTTCAGCAATCAATGCACCAATTTGTTGGTCGCCGCCCAGTGGTCCACTGAGCAGTTTTTTGACAGATCTATCGAGTGCTTCCTCAATCAATCTTCCAGTAGTGCCTGTTGCCAGGAGTTCATGCCTTGAGAGTGCAGTTTTGTTGTACACGACCCAATCGATGAGTTCTTTTTTTTTGTTATCGTGAGCTACGAGTGCAATGCGTTTCCTTGCACCCAGGATGCGTGTTTGTTCCATGTTGTTTTTTATCAGGGTGAAAGTAAATAAAAAACCGCATCCTTGCGGGATGCGGCCTCTAAACAAAAAGCACCAACTGCAATTATGATGCCTGCGCTTCCTTAATTTTTTCCCTGATTTTTATTTCAATTTCATTGGCCATTTCAGGATTGTCAATCAAGAGTTGCTTTACACCATCACGGCCCTGACCCAACTTGTCGCCATTGTAACTGTACCAGCTACCGCTTTTGTTGACGATGCCCAACTCTACGCCCATGTCCAAGATCTCTCCGGTTTTGGAAATCCCTTCTCCATAGATGATGTCGAACTCAGCAGAACGGAAAGGAGGAGCAACCTTGTTCTTGACAACCTTCACTTTTACACGATTACCAATGGCCTCATCACCATCTTTGATCTGGGCTGCCCTGCGGATATCGAGACGCACAGATGCGTAGAACTTGAGGGCATTACCACCGGTTGTTGTTTCAGGGTTACCAAACATGACACCGATTTTTTCACGGAGCTGGTTGATGAAAATACAAATCGTATTGGTTTTGCTGATGGTGGCGGTCAGTTTCCTGAGGGCCTGGCTCATCAAGCGGGCATGCAATCCCATCTTGCTGTCACCCATTTCACCTTCCAGTTCGCTTTTGGGAACAAGTGCAGCCACTGAGTCAATCACCACCACATCCAATGCACCGGAAAGGATCAGCCTGTCGGCAATCTCCAAAGCCTGCTCTCCATAATCGGGCTGGGAAATCAGCAGGTTGTCAACATCTACACCCAGTTTTTTCGCATAGGCGCTATCAAATGCATGTTCTGCATCGATGAAGGCACACATTCCGCCTTTTTTCTGTGCTTCTGCAATCACATGGGTGGCAATGGTGGTCTTACCTGAACTCTCCGGCCCATAGATTTCAATTACCCTTCCTTTTGGCAATCCGCCAATCCCCAGGGCACTGTCGAGACCAATTGAACCTGTTGAAATTGCTTCAAGTTGCGCCTCCCCTTTTTCATTCATCATCATCACACTTCCCTTTCCATAATCCTTCTCGATCTTGTCCAGCGTGAGTTTCAGCGCTTTTAATTTTTCTGAATTTGACATAGCTTTTAAATTTTGAGAAAGTAAAGATAGGGGGATTTGAAATGACAAACTAATTTTTTTAGCATTTTTTCCACTAAAAATATTAGTGTTTTCCTCTTTTTGGGATGGTGTTTTCAACAAAAAACCCTGCTATTTAGACAAACAGCAGGGTGTACATGAGAAAACAAACAAGAAAGTCCGGCAAGCGACCGGTGACAAAAATCAATATAAATATAATAATAATTTGTTGATACCTGCCCAAAATTATTTGCACATGAGATGGTTATTTTTGAAGTTAAAAACAATCCACATGAGGAAATTCGTCGGCATCTTATTGTGCATTATCGCTCTTGCACAGGCAATCTTAGCCCAGGATACCGCACCGGTCAGGCTCCCCAATGGCTGGTCGCTTTCTCCTTATGGAAGAAGTTTCCCCCTTGGAGACCTGCCCCTGAACATTGCCCTTTCTGCATCTGGCAAAAAAATGGCTGTCACCAACAACGGGCAGAGCCAGCACTCCATTCAGCTGATAGATCCTGCATCAGAGCAGGTGCTTCACACCTTGTTTCTCCCCAAGGCCTGGTATGGATTGGCTTTTTCAGAAGATGAAAAATTCCTTTATGTTTCAGGTGGGCACGACAACCGCATCAATAAATATGATGTTGCTGCGAACACACTGGTATTGGCAGATAGCATTTTGCTTGGGAAGCCTTGGCCCAATCGTGTTGGCCCTTCAGGCATTGCTATTGACTCACGCAATAAAAAATTATTTGTAGCCACCCGAGACGATAGTGCGTTCTATACCATAGACTTGGTTTCCAATCAAGTGATCAGGAAAATTTCGATCGGCGCAGAAGGGTATGGTTGTTTGTTGTCCAGGGACAGGAAGTCTGTTTATGTTTCAGTTTGGGGAGGAGATCGGCTCTTGAAGATGGATGCAAGCACCGGTCAAATACAAGCGTCCACCGTGGTGGGCGATAATCCCAACGAAATCATCCTTTCAAAAAAAGGCGACCGGCTCTTTGTTGCCAACGCCAATGACAACTCCGTTTCAGTGATCAGCACTGCAACCATGAAAGTGACAGAAACATTGAATGCCGCCCTTTATCCGGATGCGCCGAGTGGTTCAGCTTCCAACGGACTGGCTTTGTCTGCGGATGAAAAGCGGTTATACATCGCTAATGCAGACAACAATTGTCTTGCAGTATTTGATGTTGAAGATGCTGGCGACAGCCGCTCCATGGGCTTTATCCCTGTTGGCTGGTATCCCACCAATGTGCGCATTCTTGAGAAAAAGATTTTTGTAAGCAATGGCAAAGGCTTTACCTCTATGGCCAATCCCTTTGGCCCCAATCCGGTGCAGAAAAGACAGCAGGTCATCTACCAGAAAGGAGATGCTGCCAAACCCAAGGATGTACAATATATCGGCGGACTTTTCAAAGGCACCATGAGCATTTTTGAAGAGCCAACAACCAGCCAGCTTGCTTCCCTGTCTAAAGCGGTGTATGCAAATACGCCCTATACAAAAGAAAAAGAAACCCTTGCCTCAGGAGAGCCCGGCAACCCCATACCGATGAAGGTTGGCGATCCTTCTCCCATCAAGCATGTGTTTTATATCGTAAAGGAAAACCGAACCTATGACCAGGTCTTGTCTGATATTCCTGGCGGCAACGGCGATACAAGCCTCTTGCTTTTTGGCGAGAACATCACCCCCAACCAACATGCCCTGGCCAAACAATTTGTTCTGCTTGATAATTTTTATGTGGATGGTGAGGTCAGTGCAGATGGGCACAACTGGAGCCTGGGGGCCTATGCCACAGACTACCTGGAGAAAACCTGGCCTACCAATTACGGAGGCCGCGGCGGAGACTACAATGCAGAAGGCACCAAGGCGGTGGCCAACAACAAGGGCGGCTTTGTTTGGAACCTGGCGCAACGCCATGGAGTTAGCTACAGAACCTATGGAGAGTTTGCTGATGATTACAAGGCCAATATCCCGGTGTTGGAGGGTCATTTTTGCCCCTATTTTACCAGCTGGGATGAGACCGTTCGTGATACCACAAGGTTCAACCAGTGGAGGCGAGAGTTTGACTCTTTGCTCGCCAAGAAAGCAGTGCCACAATTGAATACACTGCGTTTTATCAATGACCATACCGAAGGAACCAGCATTGGCAGGCCAACCCCCTTTGCTCATGTTGCCGACAATGACCTGGCTGTTGGATTGTTTGTTGAATACCTCTCCAAATCGCCGATCTGGAAAGAGACGGCCATCTTTATCGTAGAGGATGATGCACAAAACGGACCTGATCATGTGGATGCACACCGTACCACGGCCTATGTGGCAGGCGGCTTTGTGAAAAGGGGTTTTATAGACCATACCCCCTACAGTACTTCATCTATGCTCAGAACCATGGAGCTGATTTTGGGCCTGCCTCCCATGTCTCAGTATGATGCAGCAGCCACGCCCATGTGGAGGAGTTTCAGCAAGACACCGGATCTTTCCGTTTTTAATTCCTTGCCTGCCCGGGTTGATTTGAATGACAAGAATGTAAAGGTCAATGCCCTTTCCAAAAAAAGCATGTCTTTTGATTTTAGCAAGGAAGACAGGGTCAATGACCTGGAGTTCAGTGAAGTAATCTGGAAGGCAATCAAGGGAGAACACAGCACAATGCCCGCACCAAGAAGAAGTGCTTTTGTACGCACCATTGAGTCGGACGAGAAGTAAAAGTTCTTGTCCGTTGTGGATTATTAATGGGGAGGAATTGCTTTGGAGAAATTATATTTGCGTTTCAGACATTATCAATTAAAATTCAAAACGATGAAAAGCAAATTCTTTGTTCTCCCTCTGGTGATGGTCGTTACACTATTTTCTTGTGTAAGCTCCAAGAAATTTCAGGCACTGACAGGAAAATATGGTGACCTCAACAATCAATTGATTGCAGCACAAAAGGAAGCAAAGGCCTGCCGTGATGAAAAGGCCGAAGCCGAGCGCCAGCGTTCTATTGCGGATGCACAGCGCGAAGCACAAATTGGGTCATTGAAAGACCAAATTGAATTCCTGAAGAAAAGCAGCAACCAAACCCTGAAGCAACTGGAAGATCTTTCGGTTATTTCTTCTTCTCAGGCAGAAAGCATCAAGAAGTCTTTGGACAATATCGGATCCAAAGACGCATATATTCAAACCATCCAGTCTGCTGCGGCAAGAAAGGATTCCATGAACATGGCCTTGGTGATGAACCTGAAAGGTGCCATCGGAGACCTGAACGACCAGGATGTAAACATCAAGGTAGACAAGGGTGTAGTATATGTTGATATTTCAGACAAGGTATTGTTCAAGACAGGAAGCTTTGACCTGAGTGAAAGGGCCAAGACCGTTCTTGGGAAAGTGGCATTGGTGTTGAAGAACCAACCCGATATTGAATTCATGGTTGAAGGTCATACAGACAATGTAGCCATGAAGGGTGACAAGGACCTGATGGACAACTGGGACCTCAGCGTAAAGCGCGCAACAACGATTGTTCGCTTGCTCCAAAAGCAATACGACATGAACCCTGCACAGATGGTAGCAGCCGGTCGTGCAGAATTCCGCCCATTGGCCGACAATTCAACCGAAGCAGGACGTGCAGCCAACCGCAGGACAAGGATCGTGATCCTTCCTCAGTTGGATCAGTTCTTTAAGTTGCTGGAGAAGAAGTAGGTTTGGGAGGTTGAGAGAGGTTTAGAGACGTTGAGGAGGTTGAGGGGGTTGAAGAGGTTGAAGAAAATGATAATCATTAATAGAAAAGGGCTCATGCAGTATTGCTTGGGCCCTTTTTATGTCTTGTGCAAACTGTTTCCATGAATTTCGGTATTTTAGATTCAAATCAATTTTCATGCGTTTACATAAAATCCTTTTTACCGCTGTTTTCACTGCTCAATTTTTTTGTCTTGCGGCCTTTGCACAACAAGATCCAATGGTTACCGCCATCATCAAAGAAGCCAATGAAAATTCGCAGTTGAAAAGAATGAGTCATGAATTGATGGATGGTGTAGGGCCGCGTTTGGTTGGCTCTACAAAAATGGTGCAAGCCAGTGATTGGGCCATCGCACAGTATCAGCAATATGGCATATCTGCGAAAAGAGAAAACTATGGCACTTGGAGAGGATGGGATCGTGGCATTACACATGTAGACATGATCAGCCCCTGGACCAAATCATTGGAAGCCACACAATTGGCTTTCTCTCCTTCTACCAAAAAAGCAGTAAAGGGAGAAACCATCATTCTTGCTGATGTAGCAGATTCGGTTGCCTTCCAACAATGGTTGCCCAATGTAAAAGGAAAATTTGTTTTGGTCGCAATGCCTCAACCTACAGGAAGACCAGATTACAACTGGAAAGAATTTGCCACAAAAGCATCCATGGATAAAATGTTGCAGGAAAGAAGAGATTTGACTGAAGCTTGGCGCAAACGCATCAGCAAAACCGGATACAACAACCGCACGCTTGCTTTAGCGCTTGAAAATGCAGGTGCAGCGGGCATTGTGGGCAGCAACTGGAGCCAGGGTTTTGGTGTGAATAAAATTTTTGATGCCTACACAAAGAAAATTCCAACCATTGATGTGATGCTGGAAGATTACGGCTTGCTGTACCGACTAACTGAATCAGGTGCTGCACCCAATATCAGTGTCCTTGCCAAATCAAAGGAGCTGGGTGAAGTGCCAACCTTTAACACCATCGGAGAAATCAAAGGCACAAGCAAATCAAATGAATACGTGATGTTGTCGGCGCATTTTGATTCCTGGGATGGTGGAACAGGAGCAACAGACAATGGGACAGGTACGATGGTGATGATGGAGGCAATGCGCATTCTTAAAAAAGTTTACCCCAATCCCAAGCGCACCATTCTGGTAGGACATTGGGGTAGTGAGGAACAGGGATTGAATGGTTCCCGTGCTTTTGTGGAAGATCATCCTGAAATAGTAAACAATCTCCAAGCATTGTTCAATCAGGACAATGGAACAGGGAGGATTGTAAACCTCAGTGGTTCTGGTTATGCAAAATCCAAAGACTATGTAGGCAGATGGTTGAGTGCGGTACCAGGAGAATACAAGGACTCCATTAAAACCAGCTTCCCTGGAATGCCCGGTGGCGGAGGATCTGACCACGCATCATTTGTAGCAGCTGGTGCTCCTGCGTTTTCATTGGGCGCTTTGAACTGGTCTTATTTCAATTATACCTGGCATACCAACAGGGACACTTACGATAAAATCGTATTTGATGATTTGCGCAACAATGCTATTGTAACAGCGATTCTTGTTTACATGGCTTGCGAAGATCCAGAACGCAGCTCAACTGAAAAAGCAAATAAGGCAGCCTGGCCCGTGCCAGTAAAATCAAAACGCAAAGGGGGGTTATGATGATAAATAGGATTGGCTATCTTCCCTCATTCGCTTTGCCAACCTTTGGATGGCAGGCCAGCATAATCTCTCCTACCGAAGGCTGATTTGTTCACGTTTAATTTTATTGAATCAACATTTCTGCAGGAATATTAAACTTCTTGCTTAAAGCCCTTACCATATCAATAGTGAGCTTCCTTTTCTTGTGAAATATTTCGCTGACGCGACTTTTATACCCAATGAGTTGGGTAAGATCAGAGGATCTGTATCCTAACTGCTCCATCCTGAATTTTATAGTTTCAAGGATGGATGTTTGCTAAAAAAATATTTGCAACCATGTTGCATACACTATATATTTGCAACACTGTTGCATATTTATAAAAACTACTTTATGTTGATAGCTGAGAATCTTTCAAAAAAATACGGTAACAAAGTTGCATTGAATAATTTAAACCTGAACATATCTCCAGGCGAAGTTTTTGCTTTGTTGGGGCAGAATGGTGCAGGGAAAACGACCACTATAAATTTATTTCTTGGATTCATATCTCCAACAAGTGGGTCAACACAAATCAATGGTCTTCGTGTTCAAGATAACCCGGTATTATCAAAAAAATATCTCGCATATGTGCCTGAAACAGTAATGTTATATCCAACTTTATCTGGAATAGAAAATCTCTCTTTTTTCGCTTCTCTGGGTGGATTTTCATATACTAATGTTGAGTTGAAAGCATTTCTTTTAAAAGCAGGATTACAAAATGATGCTCATGAACAAAGACTTGAGGGTTATTCCAAGGGGATGCGACAAAAAGTTGGAATCGCAATTGCTTTAGCAAAACAAGCAAAGGCATTGCTTCTGGATGAGCCTACTAGTGGCCTTGATCCTAAAGCCTCTAATGAGTTTAGTGAAATCATTGCCGAATTATCAAAAAGTGGTGTTGCTGTATTAATGGCAACACATGATATATTTAGAGCAAAAGAAATTGCACATCGAATAGGCATTATGAAAGAGGGTAATCTCGTATCAGTTATTGATGCAAAGTCTATTTCAGCAAATGAGCTCGAAAAACTTTATCTGCAGACAGTATGAAAAACGTTGGTTTAATTGCAAAAAATGAATTTCGCTTACTTGTAAAAGGGATGAGATTCAGGGTATTTTCCGTCTTGGCGCTTATCTTGATTCTGCTTTCCGCTATTGGCGGCTATACATCATATCAAAGCATCAAAAGGGAGAGACAATTGGCTCAACAGGAAGTAAGATCCTCTTGGTTGAATCAAGAAGAGAAAAATCCACATGCTGCAGCTCACTATGGAACTTTTGTCTTTAGGCCAAAATCAATTCTTTCATTTTTTGACTACGGCGTTGATACTTATGTAGGAAATAGTATTTTTCTGGAGGCACACCGACAGAATGATTCAAAATTTTCTGCAGCTTCGGAGAGTTCTTCAAATATCAGATTTGGAGAAATGTCGCTTGCATTTATACTCCAGGTTTTAATTCCGCTAATGATCATTTTCCTTGGATTTAATTTAGTGACACAAGAAAAAGAAGGAAAAACACTAAGGCTTGTTCTGAGCCAGGGTATTGCATTGAGGGAAGTTGCGTGGGGAAAAATACTAGGCTTGTTTACTGCTATAATAATTCTTGTG
>CALPWM020000018.1 GCA_943327275.2 Chitinophaga pinensis | reverse complement strand
GGTCTATACCAACTATACTTTCGTGAATGTTTTCCAATACAAGCCCCAGGAAATTCATTTCTGCACGGCTGATATTGGCTGGATTACCGGGCATTCTTACATTGTGTACGGGCCACTCAGTGCTGGCGCCACTTCATTGATGTTTGAAGGGATTCCAACCTTTCCTGATGCTGGCCGCTTTTGGGACATCATTGATAAGTTCAAGGTCAATATACTTTACACTGCACCAACAGCCATCAGAAGCCTGATGGCTTTCGGACTGGGACCCTTGCAAAACAAAGACCTCAGCTCGCTAAGGGTATTGGGTACCGTTGGAGAACCCATCAATGAAGAGGCATGGCAATGGTATGATGAACACATTGGAAAAAGAAAATGCCCGATCGTTGATACCTGGTGGCAAACAGAAACCGGCGGTGTATTGATCAGCAACCTCGCTGGCATCACCCCTTCCAAACCCAGCTATGCAACCCTGCCGATGCCCGGCGTACAGCCATTGCTGGTAGACGAAAAAGGGCAGGAAATCACAGAAAATAACGTGACAGGCAACCTTTGCATCAAGTCACCCTGGCCTGCAACGCTCAGGACCACTTATGGCGACCATGAACGCTGCAGAACCAATTATTTTGCCACCTATGAGAATCTCTATTTCACCGGGGACGGTGCATTCAGGGATGAAAACGGTTTCTACAGGATAACCGGAAGGGTGGACGATGTGCTGAACGTCAGCGGACACCGCATCGGCACTGCCGAGGTGGAGAATGCCATCAACATGCACGCAGGTGTTGTGGAAAGTGCCGTGGTGGGCTATCCCCACGATGTGAAGGGACAGGGTATTTATGCATTTGTCATCTACAGTGGAACACATGGCGATGAGGAAATGACACGCCGCGATATCACCGCAACCGTGAGCCGCATCATCGGGCCGATTGCCAAACCGGATAAAATACAACTGGTCCCGGGATTACCCAAGACCAGGAGTGGTAAAATCATGCGCCGCATCCTCCGCAAGATTGCGGAAAACGAGCTCGACAATATTGGCGATACATCAACCCTGCTTGACCCTGCTGTTGTGGAGGAGATCAAGAGAGGGAGGAGATGAGTTGAAAAGGTTGAAGGGATTGAAGAGGTTGAAGTGTTTTCTTAAACCTCTTCAACAGGCCGCAGGCCGCTTCAACTTCTTCAACGCCCATAGGCTTAATTCGAGAACCGCAAACCCAATGTATAAGGCACTTGTTCCAGACCATATTGGTGCATGGGGTTTGATGCTACAGAACCATACAATTTTACCGGGCCGAGGCCGAGTTCAGCTACATAGGAAAGCTTGAACTGTTCGAGGTTAAAGTTGGACTTTGTTTTATCAGTGCCGCCGGGTCCTTTTTGTTTTTGTCTCGCACTGGAAAGATAACCTCCACTCACGCCTGCAGAGAACTGTAACCCTTTTTTTCCTTTCATTGGGTTGGTGTTGATGTTCAGCATCACCGGAACAGTCAGGTAATTGGCCACCAGCTTGTTCTTGCTCAATTCATTCACTCCGCCACGCGTCGTATAAACAGATATGTCATCTACGTATGTAATTCCTGTCTTGAAGAAATAGTTATTGCTCTCAATACCCAGACCATATTTCAGGTTCAATACACTTTCAATGATGCTCACCCGCTGCATGAAAAACCAAAGATTGAAATTGGAGACCCTGGAAGTTCTCAAGGCGAAATCTCCTTTTGACGCTGGTACGCTTCCTGCTGGCTTTACAAATGCCTGTGCTGCTGATGTAGCATAATTGGTATTGTCATTGTATCCGGCAAAACCGATGTCATACACGAACCAATTGGTGGAGACTTTTTTGGGCTTTTTCTTTTTCAAAACATCTGCCGCTACCTCTCCAACTTTCTTGAGGTCAACACCTTCGATGGCTTTCCCCAATTTGCCAATTCCTTCTGAAATCCCTTTTCCGACGATAATCAAGCCTCCCATTTTCAGGGTGTCTTCGCCGATTTTCAATGAATCGGTTTTGCTGGTTTCTGCTTCATTGGGCTTGACAATGGTCATGTTCCCGATTTTGATGATGGTCGTTCCTTTTTTCAACTTGGTTGTATCCGTTTGTGCCATCACTTGCGTTGACAACACACCCAATAACAATGTCACTACTACATGCTTCATACCTTTCTTTTTATTGATGATTTTATTTATTGACGGGAATATAAAAATTGGCGACCTGGATGAATTTCTGGTCCTGTGGTGGCTCATGCTCATTGAGCAACCTTCTGTTGATGGTCCGAAGAATAGAGCGGAATCCTGATTTTTTTTCCTCTTTCAATGCCGCATTGATGAGCAAACTGGCATTGGGTTCAGATGATATTGCCGTTACATTGGTTGCGATGCGTTCTGCCGCAGCCAACAAAACTGCTTCTGTGAAATTTCCCTTCTGTGGCACGGAAACCGGTTGGATCGATGAAGCAACAGAAAGATCAGGCGCAACAACCTCCGGAACAATGTTGGCGGTGATTGACTGAAGGTCATTGTTCATTTGCCCCTCAGGATTTTCTGATCCTACTACCCTCACTGAAGATACTTTCAAGGCATTGGCAACAGGCCTTCCTCCAACAACCTGATTAGACAAGTTTGCTGTTGATGCCACCATTTTATTTTCTGATGCAGGAGATGCGGTTCCAGGGGTTGACAAAGCTGTTGCTTCAGTTGATGATGAACCCTGTTCTCCCCCCATTTGCATGACAATGGAAGGGTTGTTCTTCTTTTCCCCCATGATCATCCAGGCAATACCCATGGTAAAAAAAATTGCTGCTGCCACTCCAACCATCCGAAGCCAATAAACAGGAAGAATGTTCTCCTTTCTGTACAGCTCAGCCTTGTTGGGATAAACAATGCTGAGGTCTGGTTCAAATGAATAGTCAAGTGCAATTTCTTCAGGGATTTCAATACGCAACAGTGATTTGTCCATCATCGTCAAACCTTTGTCAGGACTGAATTTTAATGTTTTGATGCGATTGAATTCCTCCTCAAGCAAAGGATGTTCCTCCACAAATTTCAAAACAGCATCCTGCTCAGCTGGCGACAATTCGCCATCTGCATAGAGCAGGAAAAATGTTTCGTAATTCAGTAAGTTGATCATCTTGCTTGGGGATTTTTATCTTCTTTTCTTTCGATATTGATTTAATTTCTACAGGACTTATTGGTCAAATGATGTTTTCCGGTTTCCCCACAAAATCTCTCAGTTGAAGCCTTGCCCTGTGTAAATACACTTTTACCTGGCTTGGGTTCAATGCGGTTATCTTTCCAATTTCATCATAGGTATATCCCTCATAATCTTTGAGGAGTATCAAGGATTTTTGCAAAGGCGTGAGCTGCTCAAGTGCCATTTCCAACTCCCTTTTTAGTGATGGTGAAACCTCCCTGCTGACACGGCTCTCCTCACTGAAGGAATCGGTCAACTTCATTTTTTTGCTTTTCCTGATATGATCGATCATCTGGTGATAGGCCACTGTGAACAGATAGGATTTGGCCGTTTCTCTCACCACCGCATCCCTGTTCTTCCACATTTTCTCAAAGGCAGTTTGCACAATGTCGCGGGCATCTTCGGTATGCTGCAGGTTCTTCAAAATGAACCTGAACACACCGTCTGCATGGGCATCAACACAGTCATTGTACTCTCTCTCTGTCATTGCGTTTTGGGTAAATGGGCGTCTTTAAGTAATACGAAGGTCTGTTCAAAAAGTTACAAGCCCGGAGAAAAAATACCGTTTTGTGGCAAGAGATGCCTTGGCAATGCATGCCAAAGGGGTCTTGAAGAGCGGATCTGGTCTTGCTGCTCCAATCGGTCAAGGTCTTGAAAACGGGAAAAGGGGAAAGCATGGTAAAAGTTGGTGAAGCCGTAACCAATCACCAGTACAAGCATGGCGCAAACCAGTGCTGTCAGTAAAAAATAATATGGATGTTTTTTCCTCATCGTTGCTATAACGAAGGTAAGATTGAAATGTTACAGGACACATGCGAAAAAGTAAATTATCCTTTGGTAGCCAATGCTAATGGCAATTTCTTTGGCATAGTTGCAAATTTTAATTGAATTTTGTAGTCCCAAAACGCTTTACATGAACGAATCCATCATTACGCGCCTTCAGGCTGAACTCTCCGAAATCAAGGATGCAGGCTTATTCAAGAAAGAAAGGATCATTGAAAGTCCGCAAGGACCCGTCATTACTGTTGGGGGTCAGGAAGTAATCAACCTCTGTGCCAACAACTACCTTGGATTGTCATCCCATCCAAAGATCATCGAGGCTGCAAAAAAATACATTGATGAAAGGGGATTTGGATTGAGTTCAGTCCGCTTCATCTGTGGAACACAGGACATCCACAAGGAGCTGGAACAAAAGATTTCTGCTTTTCTTGGGACAGAAGATACCATTCTTTATGCAGCAGCATTTGATGCGAATGGTGGTGTGTTTGAACCACTCTTCAACGATCAGGATGCCATCATCTCAGATGAACTGAACCATGCCTCCATTATTGATGGGGTTCGCCTCTGCAAGGCACAGCGCTACCGTTACAAGCACAACGACATGGCAGACCTGGAAGAGCAATTGAAAGCCGCTGCCCACCTGCGCAACAGGATCATCGTTACAGATGGATCATTCAGCATGGATGGCACGATTGCCCAGCTCGACAAGATCGTTGCCCTGGCCGAACAATACGATGCCGCTATCATGATCGATGAATGCCACTCATCAGGCTTTCTTGGAAAAACCGGGCGAGGCACACATGAACATTGCGGTGTTGTGGGTAAGATTGATATTATTACAGGAACACTTGGGAAAGCCCTCGGAGGCGCATCCGGTGGATTCACGAGTGGCAGAAAGGAAGTGATTGAAATGCTACGCCAGCGCAGCAGACCTTATCTGTTTTCCAATACACTGGCACCCAGCATTGTTGGCGGATCTATAGCCGTACTGGATTTGCTCAGCGAAACCACTGCATTGCGCGACAAGCTCGAAGAAAACACCATGTATTTCAGGAATGAAATGACCAAGGCCGGATTCGACATCAAACCCGGCGTTCACCCCATTGTTCCCATCATGTTGTACGAAGCAACGGTTGCACAAGAGATGGCCGCCAAACTATTGGAAGAAGGTATTTATGTGATCGGATTTTTCTTCCCTGTAGTAGCCAAGGGCAAGGCCAGGATCAGGGTTCAACTGAGCGCTGCCCATGAAAGAGAACACCTTGACAAGGCGATTGCAGCTTTTGTAAAGGTGGGGAAAGAGATGGGGGTGATTGGGGGTTGAAGAAGTTGAAGGAGGTTGAGGGAAGTTTAGAGAGGTTGAGGGAGGTTGAGAGAAGTTGAGGGAAGTTGAATTTACCAGCCGAGGACGCCTGAAAATCAAATGATTTTATGAGATATTGTTTGCTGCTGTTGTGTTTCTGTTGTTCAGATGTTGAGGACAATTAGGATGACTGCTGCAATAGCTGTTTGATCATCAGCCGTTTTGTTTTGGAAAACGGATAGCCAACCAACAAGGTCAGCATGGTTTCAACCAACAAGATCAGTTCTGCCAGGGTTCTTCCCGGGCCTTTAAAATGCTTGTTGATGTACATGAAGGTTGACTGGATGACAGCGGATTTGGTGATGGCCTTTGTCTGGTGATTGATGCGCGAAGACCCGCCATGCGAATGCGTACAAACCAACTCATTGTACATAACCCGCAACAAACCCATGTCTGCAGCGCGTTTGCTCAGGTCCATGTCTTCACAGTACATCCAAAACCTCTCATCCCATCCTCCCAATATATCAAAGTCAGTTTTTCTGATCAGCACAAAGGCACCTGAAATCCAGTCTGGATAGGCAATTGGTGCGGTACTTAAATATTGTTTGCTGAATTGCTTTCCCTTCATCAATCTTTCCAAACTTCTCATGGGCGCCCATACATTCCACCATTTCAAAAACAAACCATGCGGATGGGTGTCTTTTCCCTGATCGTTGAGTTGGCGAATACCAATCAATTTCCAACTGGGCTCATCGGCAACCCTGTTCAACAAGGGCAACAGTGTATTGGTTTGTAAAATAGTATCCGGATTCAGGAACAAGAACCAACTTCCTTTTGCCTCTTTTGCTCCCCTGTTGCAGGCCTGCGCAAAACCCGCATTGGTATCCTGTAAAATGAACCTGACCTGAGGATTCATGCTGATGAATTGTTGCGCTTGCCCATCATCTGAATGGTTGTCCACAACAATCACTTCAATATCAACCATCCCCTGCGCAGCAATGCTCTTCAAACAAGCATCCAGCCTGTTCCAGGAACGATAGTTAACAATGATGATGGACAATGAAATCATTTGATCAGATCAGTTTGGTACAAAGGTATCAGAAAATGATGCAACCTGTATTGTTGTGTGCATTTTGTATATTTTAATTGTTGTCATAACAATATGCATGATTTTATGATAAATCTTTTGATTTTGGAAGGGATAAGAAAGTGTGTAAATTTAGTTGCTGGCTGTATTGTATGAATATAAAAATGACGCCAAAATGATCAAATTAAAATTAGCATTAGACTGGACACCCAATGTCAATCATATCGGATTCTTCATTGCAAAAGAATTAGGATTTTACAGTGAAGTAGGCATAGACCTTGAAATTTTAAATCCTAAAGATGATAATTACCTGCTTACGCCAGGGAAAAAATTAGAGCTTGATATTGCAGACTTTTCAATCGCACCTTTTGAGACGGTTATCAGCTTGAATAATAAAGTAAACCAGGTTCAGGCAATCGCGATTTACGCAATTTTACAAAAAGATGTGAGTTGCATTGTCGCACTCAAATCTTCAAATATCACATCACCAAAAATGCTTGATGGTAAATCATATGCATCATACAAGGCTCGCTATGAAGACCAAATAGTGAAAGAAATGATCAAAAATGATGGAGGAGAAGGTGATTTAGATATAATGTATCCGGAAAAGCTTGGGATTTGGAATACGCTTTTAACTGGTAGCGCAGATTCTACATGGATTTTTGACAACTGGGAGGGAATTGAAGCAAACAGTAAGGGCATTGAACTAAACAAGTTTACAATGGCAGAATTCAATATCCCTTATGGTTATTCACCTGTTGTACTGACTAAAAAGGGAAATATTACAAAGCATAAAGCAATATATTCAAACTTTGTTAAGGCAACTAAACAAGGTTTCTTACACACGAAAAACAACTTAACTGAGTCTGTTGCAATTTTAGAACGTTATGTTACAGCGCATGATTTAAATAATATCGACTTGAAAAAATCGATATCGTTTTCTATTCCTTTTTGGGGTGACGAATCAAACTGTGGCTTAATGAAACAAGAAAGAGTTACAGGTTTTATACAGTGGATTACAGATAGAGGATTAGAGGATAAAATAGTATTAAATCAAAATCTCTTTACAAATGAATTGTTTGAATAAACTACTGCTGCGCATATCAATCTAAGAAATTGAAAAACGATATATGTGAAGCATCCTTACGCTGATTCTCTTGTTTATACACGAAAACTTAATGGTAATTTTTATAACATTAAAAGGCAAAACTAATTGACAACATATAAAATCAAAAACACAATCTTTTCTTTGCTATTACTGTCCATATTCTTTACCTCTTGTAACGGACAAAGTTCAACAAGCCGGAATACTAACAATCAAACCGAACAACAACCAAAACTTGTTCGGACTATGGGAACTAAGAATGAGAATGTACAATGCGAACTGCTTGACAAAGATGGTAACTTATGGTTTAGCATCAAAGGTGAAGGCGCCTATCGCTATGACGGAAAGTCATTTACCAACTTCACCACCAAAGATGGTTTATGCAATAACAATGTAGGGTCAATTATTCAAGACAGAGCAGGAAATATTTTGCTTGGGGCAAACAGGGGAATATGCAAGTATGATGGGAATAAATTTATCCAGTTCCCAATTCCAGATACATTGGGCATTACCTGTATGTTAGAAGACAAAGACGGTAATGTATGGTTCGGCACTTGGACCAATGGAATTTATCGATACAATGGAAAAATATTGGATAATTTTCTAAATAGCAATAATCAAGAATACAATCTTGGAAGAAACAAGCAGCTTATTCTTGACATTTTGCAAGACAGGAATGGAAATCTATGGTTCAGCTCTTGGAATGGTGGTGGCGTGTGGCGATATGACGGGAAGGATTTTAAAAACTTCCTTCCTCCTGCTGACTATTATAGGGCAAACCAAGACAAAAGAAACATCAACAATCCAAAGATGACTTTTGAAAACAGTCCAAGCATTAAGTATTCTCCATCAAAAGACCATATCACAGACGATATGATTTTTTCAATGACAGAAGACAATGCAGGGAATATTTGGTTTGCTACAAGGGACCACGGCATTTGCTATTTCGATGGAAAAACATTTACAACTATCGGAAGAAATGAAGGTTTTGGCAGTCGAGGTGCAACAGCAATCCTGCAAGATGAAAAGAATGGTTTTTGGATTTCAACCGTTGACAGCGGCGTTTGGTATTATGACGGAAAAACATTTAAAAATTTTACTGAAAATGATGGGCTTGTCAACAATGCCGTTATGAATATTATGATAGACAAAAACGGCCATGTATGGTTTGGAACTAAGTCTTTTGGTTTAAGCCGATATGATGGTAAGACTTTTACAACATTTTCTACCTACGACAATTAAATCCAACGCCATATACAAGCAAACGATTGGTATGGCATCAACCCAATGGATTACGCCGGCTCCACCCACGCGCCGCTGTCTTTCAACAATTGGATCAGCTCATCTACAGCCACTTCGCTGTCAACATTTTTCTTGACGATTTCCTTGCTGCGATAGAGGGTTATTTTTCCAGGGCCACTTCCCACGTATCCGAAATCGGCATCGGCCATTTCTCCGGGACCATTGACAATACAGCCCATGATGGCTATCTTGACGCCCTTGAGGTGATTGGTCACTGAACGGATCTTTGCAGTGGTTTCCTGCAGATCAAAAAGCGTTCTGCCGCAACTGGGGCAACTGATGTATTCTGTTTTGGAAATACGCGTACGGGTTGCCTGCAAAATGCTGAAGGCAGTATTGTTCGTGAACTGGTATATGTCTTTGACAGGAAGATAGGTGCGGCCCTTTGCCTTTGTGTTTTCCATGATGGCCTTACCGTTGAAGCCCAATGAGATGCCATCTCCCATGCCATCGAGCAACAAGGCTCCTGTTTCCGTGGCAAAATGAATGAGGTGTTCATCCGGTGTATGCATGCCACTATCTGTAACCAGCACCACAGGATTACGGATGCCAAGATTGGTCAGTTCAATGAACATGCGGCGTACACTTTGCATGGCATTGCGGTTCTTGCTGCTCAAACAAAACACAACTGTTTGATCAGTGGCTGCTTGCTGGATCATCTCCATTTGAGCAGACAATCCATCATGGTTATCGCTGTAACAATCCACCATCACAAAATTGATGCGTGTGCTTTTTGAACCGGCACCAACAAAATCAGCAAGATCAAAAATCGGAAACTGTGATTCGCTTGATGCATCCCAGATAGAAACATTCACAATATTCTTCAAGGTTCCGGGCAATGCAAATGCAATCGGTGTAGCAGCGGTATACACATAGTCAGCAGCGGCATCGCCGATGCTCCACTTGTCTGTGGCCTCATCATAAGTATAACCAATGCTTTGCAGTTGTTCAGGTTGAATGGATGCAGCACTGCTCATGTCTGAAACCACAACTGGAACCTGCTTTGCACCAATGTTTTCAACCGCAAAACTTTCGCGCCTTTTGTATTCGAATGGTGAATAAGGCAACTTGATGATTTCAGGAACAGTTGATGCAGCAGTCATGCCATTGTAACGCTTGACAAGGTCAAGGCATACGGGAATTTCAAACTCCGGATCTTCAGTAAGCGATACGCGAATGGTATCGCCAATGCCATCTTCCAGCAAGGTTCCAATGCCGATGGCAGACTTGATCCTTCCATCTTCACCATCACCCGCTTCTGTCACACCAAGGTGCAAAGGATAACAAATGCCAAATTCATTGGTCATTGTTTGTACCAGCAATCGATAGGCCTGAACCATCACCAGTGGATTGCTGGACTTCATGCTGAGCACAATATTGTGGTAAGATTCATCCCTGGCAATGCGCAGAAATTCCATCGCACTTTCCACCATCCCCATGGCACTATCGCCATAGCGGCTCATGATGCGATCGCTCAAGGATCCATGGTTGGTGCCGATGCGCATGGCCGTTCCATACTCCTTGCAAATTTTTACCAATGGGGTGAAGCGCTCGCGGATGCGATCGATCTCTTCAACATAATCGGCATCTGTATATTCAATGAATTCAAATTTTTTCTTGTCGGCATAATTGCCTGGGTTCACCCTTACTTTTTCAATGATGCGTGCAGCAATCTCTGCGGCATTGGGCGTGAAATGAATATCTGCTACAAGCGGTGTATTGTAGCCACGCTTGCGCAATTCATTTTTAATTTCAAGAAGGTTGTGGGCTTCATTTTTTGAAGGTGCTGTGATGCGCACCAATTCTGCACCAGCTTCAATGCAGCGGATGGACTGTTCAACCGTTGCGATGGTATCCATGGTATCTGTAGTGGTCATGGTCTGCACCCTGATCGGATGGCCATTGCCCAACAACAAATCTCCGATCTTGACTTCTGCCGTTTGCAACCGCTGATAAGATACGAGGCTTGACAGGCCTGAAACTGAATTATGTTCTTGCATCAATTGCAATTTACATGATCCCCTTGAAAAACCCGATATGTGCAAGGATATCGTCCATCAGTTTCTTTCCGATGGCATGGGTATCCGCTTCGGCACCTGCATCAAAATTGATCACAAAGGGATAGACATGCCTGTTTTCTTCAATCCATCCAACAACCCAACCAAGCTTTTTGCCTTTGACCAATGCCGATCCTTGTTGATAGGCTGTTTGGAACTGAGCATTGTTCTCTACAATCAGCATTTTCTTGAGGCTTTCCTGCACACTGGCCCTGATGGGATGCTGCTTGAAATACAAGCGTTTGATCAGTCCGAGTTGTTCATCTGCAGAGATTTGCAGGCTATCGTTCATCCAAAAATGCTGGAGATCGGTTCCGATTTTCTTGTTGCCATATTTGAGGCTGTCCACCCAAAACTTCATGGTGTCTTTACCTATCAGCGAAGCCACTGTTTCAAAATGTGGCGTTGAGTTGGCGCGGAATGCAGTATAAATATTGAGGGTTGACCCCAGTGAGTCATTCGCTTTGACCAATGAACTGTCATCTGTAAGTTTGCCTGTATGCAAGGCCACCATGGTATTGACAATATTGAAGGTTTGACCAGGTGCATAATTCAGCTTAAAACGGTCCAGATCATAAATCTTAAACGTTCCCCTGCTATTGTCAAACATGCCGAAGGTTCCTTTCACACCATGCTTCTCGAAAATTCCTCCAATCTCATCATCAATGGTAACATTGTTGACAGTACATGCATTGAAGGCAAGTACGGAAAGGAGAATGACAAAAAACGACAGGATCCTTTTCATGATGATGGGTTATGGGGATGAGTTATTCAGGGGTTTGGTTCAATCCTCCGCCCTTCCACCACCTGAAGCCCACAAAGCCGATGATGGCCAAGGGTGCGATCATCAGGTAAATGATGCCACTGTTCAAACCCTGTGCGGGCTTGTGTCCAAGCTGTTGGGCTGTTTTGGTACAAATTGAGCATTGCGCATTTGCATCATTCGCGGCTGCGAAGACAAAAAGCATGCAGAGGATGGCCAATAACCTTTTCATGTAATTTAAACAGCGTCGGCCTTCATTTGTTTGGCCAGGCGGTTCCTTTCTGTTTCATCCAGGATGAGTTTGCGCATGCGGATGAAATTGGGGGTAACCTCAATACATTCATCATGCTGGATATATTCCATGCACTCTTCCAAAGTCATTTGTTTTTTGGGAGCAATGCTGGCTGCACCATCGGTACCGCTGGAACGCATGTTGGTGAGTTTTTTTCCTTCGTTGGGATTCACCACCAGGTCGCCGGGCTTGTTGTTTTCACCAATAACCATTCCCTTGTACACCTCTTCACCTGGATCGATGAAGAAGAATCCGCGGTCTTGCAATTTGTCCAGTGAATAGGCTGTTGTATTTCCACCTTCCTTGGCCAACAAAACACCATTGTTCCTCCCAGGGATAGCACCCTTCCAAGGCTTGTATTCTGTGAAGCGGTGGGCCATCACGGCTTCACCTGCAGTAGAGGTCAGCATGGTGGTCCTGAGACCGATCAATCCACGGCTCGGGATTTCAAACTCGATGTGCTGCATGTCGCCTTTGGTTTCCATGACCGTCATCTCCCCTTTTCTCCTGCTCACCAGGTCAATGGCCTTTGAAGCAAATTCTTCCGGAACATCAATTACCAAAATCTCATACGGCTCACATTTCTTGCCATCAATTTCCTTGACAAGCACCTGGGGCTGACCAATGGTCAACTCATATCCTTCTCTTCTCATGGTTTCGATCAATACACCAAGGTGCAGGATACCACGACCAAATACGAGGAAGCTATCAGCACTATCAGTCTCTTTCACCCTGAGGGCAAGGTTTTTTTCTGTCTCTTTCATCAGGCGGTCACGGAGGTGACGGCTGGTAACAAACTTACCATCACGGCCGAAGAAAGGAGAGTTGTTGATGCTGAACAACATGCTCATGGTAGGCTCATCCACGTGGATGATCGGCAAAGCCTCAGGTTCATCAAAATCTGCGATGGTATCACCGATATTGAATCCTTCGATACCCACCACTGCGCAAAGGTCGCCGGCCATTACTTCAGTCACCTTCCTTTTGCCCATTCCTTCGAACACGTACAATTCCTTTACACGTTGCTTTTTCACCACACCATCGGCCTGCATCAAAGTGATCGGCTGGTTTTCTTTGATGCTACCCCTTGCCACCTTTCCTACGGCAATACGGCCAAGGAATGAAGAGTAATCAAGAGAGGTGATCTGCATTTGCAGGTTGCCCTCAGCAATTTTAGGCTCAGGAACATATTTCAGGATACCCTCCATCAAAGGAACGATGTCCTCTGTTGGCGTAAGGCTGTCATTGAACCAGCCATTTTTACCCGAACCATAGAAGGTTGGGAAATTAAGCTGTGCCTCAGTGGCATCCAGGTTGAAGAAAAGTTCAAAAACTGCATCATGCACTTCGTCTGGACGACAGTTTGGCTTGTCGACCTTGTTGATTACAACAATGGGAAGCAGGTTCAGCTGGAGGGCTTTCTGCAACACGAAACGGGTCTGTGGCATGGGACCTTCAAAGGCATCCACCAAGAGGATAACACTGTCTGCCATTTTCAATACACGCTCCACCTCACCACCGAAGTCGGCGTGGCCTGGAGTGTCTATTACATTGATTTTTACGTCTTTATAAGTAACCGAAGCGTTCTTGCTGAAGATAGTGATGCCGCGTTCTTTTTCAAGATCGTTGCTGTCCATGATCAAATCCCCAGTATCCTGGTTGTCGCGAAATACCTTGGTAGTTTGCAAAATTCTATCTACCAGGGTTGTCTTACCATGGTCAACGTGGGCAATGATGGCGATGTTTCTAATGTTCATATTCGTGTTTAGAGGCCGCAAAGTTAAGCCTTTTCAGGCGGGTAGGCAAGTTAAATATATGTTGCTGCCTATAATGAGCATCAGGCGATTAAGGTGCATTTTACCCAGCCATGACAAACTATTTGGTGTTTGGACCTGTTTTAAACATGGGATTTATTGCTTAACTTAAGTGAACAATCTCATCACTTCAACCCCTTCAACCCCTTCAACCTCTTCAACCTCTTCAACTTCTTCAACCTCCCTCAACCCCCTCCCATGGTTCATTCAAAAATCGCCGGTATCGGCAAATACCTCCCAGAAAGAGTTGTTACCAACAATGACCTGCTCCAATACATGGACACCAGCGATGAATGGATTCGGGAACGAACGGGGATTGAAGAAAGAAGGTATGCCCACCGCACCGAGGAAACTACGACCACCATGGCTGTGGAGGCCGCCAAGGTAGCCATTGAACGTGCAGGTATCACTCCCCGGGATATCGATTTCATCATCTTTGCAACCCTGAGTCCGGACTATTATTTCCCAGGCTGTGGCGTGCTTGTGCAACGCGCCTTGAAAATGAAAGAAATCGGAGCCCTGGACATCCGCAACCAGTGTAGTGGCTTTGTTTATGCACTGAGTGTAGCTGATCAATTCATTCGATCAGGCATGTACAAAAACATCCTCGTGATTGGAAGTGAAAAACATTCGTTTGGGTTGGATTTCACCACAAGAGGAAGAAATGTCAGTGTAATTTTTGGGGATGGTGCCGGTGCCATAGTACTCCAGCCAACAGAAAAGGAGGGACAGGGCATCCTGAGCACCCATTTGCACAGCGATGGAGAAAGTGCCGAGATTCTTGCCAATTACAATCCCGGCACACATGCCAACCATTGGAAAGAGGAGAAATTTGCCAGCTTTGATGAAGCAGAAATCGGACAAATGTTTTTCAGCCATGCCATGATTGACGATGGTCAGATCTATCCAACCATGGACGGACCTGCTGTTTTCAAAAAAGCCGTGGTGAAGTTTCCTGAAGTAATCATGGAAGCCCTGGCCAAAAACAACATGACCCCTACAGACCTGGACATGCTGATTCCCCACCAAGCCAATTTGCGCATCGCCCAATTCGTCCAGCATACGCTCAAGCTTCGCGATGACCAGGTCTACAACAATATCCAGCACTATGGCAACACCACTGCTGCATCAGTACCCATAGCCCTCTGCGAAGCCTGGGAAAAAGGCCTGATCAAGGATGGCGATACCGTTTGCCTGGCTGCATTTGGAAGTGGATTCACATGGGCCAGTGCATTGTTGAGATGGTAATCGACTTTTTCACCCCGCCTCAACCAAAAACACATGCGCGTCCCAGAATGCCTTGCATTCATCATGCCTTTTCCTGCTGAAGCGGTGCTGGGGAAGTGGTAAGGCTGGTGGGCCAGGAAATGCCGTGATGAAAACATGGCCCTGCTGGGTAGGCCTGAGCACCAGGGTAAACTGCCAGGTGGGAGGAATCTTGTCCACTTTAAGATGAAGCAAATCCAGTCCCCGGTTCTTTTGTAGAAAAATACCAGCCCTTTCCGAGGCAGACAACTCATGCACAGGCATCACAGCCCTTGTGCCAATCCCATGGGGGAAATCTGTTGGCGGCACCTGCCCATTCAGCTGGATGTTGCGATCCCCAGTTTCCAACATCATGAAGGGATAATGGAATACCCTGTTCAGCAGGCCCGGAATATCCGAAGCAAAATTTGGAAAAAACCTTGATCCGGGAAGTGTCAATGCTGCCTGGATGGTCTTTTCAACGTGGCCAGCCCTCAATAAACTCGATTGCAGTTGCTCGTCCATCCCCTGAAAATGACGAAGCATGTGAAAGGCATTGTCGATCCGGTATTTGATTTTTGTTGGTTCCAAATCAGCCAGCGATTGAATTGCAAAGAAATAGTTTTCGCCCGTTTAAACCGGTAAATTTGTTTCACCAATGCGCAAAAAACTGAAAAATACGCTCCTTCCCCTGATCCTTTTGCTGATCTTTCAACAGGGGAATGCCCAGCGGATTGATACCATCATCAATAAGCCTGCCTATCAATCCTATTTCTCTTTTGCAGTAAAATCGCCACTTTATGTGGTGTATTATTTATACAAGGGCGGCGGAGACTGCTCCCGTAAAGAACTGTCCTTCACCAAAGAATACAGATCGGCTACCAACAAAGACTATGCAAAAAGTGGGTACGACCGCGGACACCTTGCCAATGCAGAGGATTTTGCCTTTGATTGTGCCATGGAAAAATGCACGTTCTCCTATTACAATTGTATCCCGCAACACCAGAAGCTCAACAGGGGATCATGGAAAAGCTGGGAGGCGACCATCAGAAAAGAGAGCCAGCGCGACAGGCTGAAAATATATACAGGAGGGATCTTTGGCAAACAAAAGATAGGATCTGGTGTCGGCGTTCCAGACTATTGCTGGAAGATTGTTTACAATACAAGAACAAAGCTCATCATGCACGCCCTGCTTTTCAAGAACGATGCCTCACAGGCAGTGCAACGCATCACTACTTCCCAGCTGAAACAAATCCTGGGCTATCCGGTCGAATTCAATGCCAACTGATTATTTTTTCCTGACCAGGTAAACCATGGTCATCATCATCAACAGGAACATCATGCCGGTGAATTGATGGGCCACACCCAGCCATAGCAAGGCTGTTTTGCTGTTGGCAAACAATACCGTGAGGATGCCCAGGACTACCTGCAATACAACCATCAGCAATGGCAGAGACCTCAACTTTGAAAACAGGGTTCCCCCAACAATTTTCTTTGCCCTCAGGTGCCAAACAATGATCAACAGGGTGATGATATACGCCAATGTGCGGTGGATGAAATGCACAGCCAGTGGATCATGGGTGAAATCAGCCAAGCCATCATTGGCCATCGAAGAAGGAATCCATTCTCCATTGATTGTGGGCCATGTGGTGGCGAAGTTGGCGGCTTTCAATCCTGCCATGAATGCACCAAACACCAGCTGAACCACAAGCAATACCAGCAGGCCAAGCGTGAATTTTTTCAGCGAAGGCGCAACAACATGTTCAGTGGAGGGAACCAACAAGAGCATGGCAAACCAATAAGTATACACCAATAAACCCAGTGCAGAAATAAAATGAATGGCCAGGCGAATATGGTTTACATAAAGATTTTCATCATTGAGCCCACTGGCCACCATGATCCATCCAATCAGGCCCTGAGCGGCACCCAGTAAAAACAGGATGATCAAAGGATTGACCATCTCTTTCCTGAACATTTTTTTGACCAGGAAATAAATGAAAGGGATGAGGAAAACCAAAGCAATCAAGCGAGCCCATTCGCGGTGAAACCATTCCCAGAAATAAATGAATTTGAAATCAGCAAGCGTAAACTCAAAATTGAGGTGCTTGAACTGCCCGATTTGTTTGTATTGCTCGAACGCCTTCAGCCATGCAGCCTCATTCAATGGAGGGATGGCACCCAGAATAGGCTTCCACTCTGTAATGGAAAGTCCCGATCCTGTCAACCTTGTTATACCACCCAGGAGCACCTGGATGATGATCATTCCTACTCCAATCAACAACCATATCGCTACGGCATTGGACTTTTTGGCATCGGTTTTTGCTATCATGCTGCAAAGGTATTGCAGTTGTGCATGGCAAGGATTTTTTGATGAATTTTTCTTGCTACTTTGCAGGAGATGCTCAAACCCTTTTACCAGGACCTTCATCCGGAAGCAGGATGTGATGAAGCAGGCAGGGGTTGCCTGGCAGGGCCGGTATTTGCAGCAGCAGTCATTCTTCCTGCTGATTTTTCAGACCCTGTTTTAAACGATTCCAAACAGCTCAAGGAAAAGACACGTTATGCCCTGCGGGATATGATCCAGCAGACTGCCATCAGCTGGGCGGTGGCCAAAATTGATGCGGAAGAAATTGACCAGATCAACATCCTGAATGCCTCCATCAAGGCCATGCACCTGGCACTGGATCAACTGAAGAAAAAGCCATCTTTCATCATCATTGATGGCAACCGGTTCAAGCCTTACAAAAAAGTTCCGCATGCCACCATCATCAAAGGTGATGGTAAATATTTTTCCATCGCAGCAGCCAGCATTCTTGCGAAAACCTACCGCGATGATTTCATGCTGGAACACCATGAGAAATATCCGCATTACAATTGGATCAAGAACAAAGGCTATGGCACGCTTGATCACCGCAGGGCGATTGCTGAATTCGGAAGATGCTCACTGCACAGGGCGAGTTTTCAGCTGAAGAGTAATGTAGTGGGCTGAAACATTTTCTACAAAATGAAAATGTTTATTTTCTCATAATATTGGTGATTTTTCTATTTGATTTCAAAGAGCCGGTTTCACCAAAAAGCTTAATTTTATACCATGCAAGAGGTTGTGTTTATTGTTGAAGAAGCTCAAGATGGTGGTTTTACCGCCAAATGTATTTCTGAGTCAATTTTCACACAAGCAGAAACACTTGAGGGATTGAAAGAAGCCATAATTGATGCAGTTCATTGTCATTTTGATGATGATCAAAAAAGAATCATAAGGCTTCAAATTGTGAGAGAAGAAGTAATTGATGCATGAATATACCTACATGTTGCCTTGCATCATGGCTTGAACAAGGCAGCACTGATAAACATGATTTTTTAATGCTTGCCTGCTGAAGTATTAACCCAATATTCCTGCTCCCTGCCTGATCACTTGAGGCTCTTCATCCGTCATATCAACAATGGTTGAATATTCCATGCCGCCAATTCCACCATCAACTACGATGTCAACCAGCTTGTAGAAATTGTCGTGGATCAGTTCAGGATCGGTGTATTCTTCCACCATGTCTCCGGGAAGAGAAGAACTCAGGATGGGATTGCCCAATGCTGCAGCAATGGCATGGGTAATGTTGTGATCAGGGACCCTTAGCCCAATGGTGTCCTTCTTGCTCTTCAGGATTTTAGGCACTTCCTTGCTGGCAGGAAGAATAAAAGTGAAGGGGCCGGGGATATGGTTCTTGATGAGACGGTACTGTGGTGTAGAGATGGCCCTTGCATATTTGCTCAAATCAGAAAGATCGCTGCAAATGAAGGAGAGGTTGGCTTTTGAGGGGTCAAGCCCCTTGATGCGACAAATCCGCTCAACGGCTTTGGGTTGAAAAATATCACAACCCAATCCATAGACCGTATCCGTTGGATAAATGATCACACCGCCGTTGCGCAAACAATCCGCGATTTGTTTGATCAATCTTTGTTGAGGATCTTTTGGATGTACAGTAATCAGCATCGCTTCAAATATAAAGAGATTGAAGCGACTACAATTGTGCTACCTCCGATAAACCTGAATTAATTGCCTAAACCCAACTTATGAAATGGTCCAGGTTTCGCCGCCACGGAGCAATTTGTTGAGATCGCCGAGGCCTTTTTTCGCAATCACCTCATCAATCTGCATTTGCAT